>JBBSRB010000139.1:0-7294 GCA_038243445.1 Chitinophagales bacterium
AAGTTTCGTACCGGCAAATAATAAAAACGGCTTTACCTATTAGCCTTGCGTTGCTGGTACCGCAGGCTAACTTTATAATAAACAATGTATTCCTGGGGCATTTAAATCAGGAAGCGCTTGCCATTGCCAGCATAACCGGCGTGTATTATTTAATTTTTGCGGCCATTGGTTATGGATTAAATAACGGGCTTCAGGCGCTTATCTCCCGGCGTGCCGGCGAAAACCGTCCTAGCGAAATTGGCCGGATCTTTCAACAAGGTATTTACCTTTCGATGGCTATTGCAGCAGCAGGCATTTTTATTACCTATTTCATTGCTCCTGCCATTTTAAAAGCTACTATTCACTCGCCTCAAACCTATGAAAAAGCTATAGAGTTTTTGCGCATCAGAATTTGGGGCCTCCCTTTTTTATATGTTTATCAAATGCGCAATGCCTTGTTAGTGGGCATAAATAAAAGTGGCTACCTGGTGTCGGGAACGCTAGCTGAAGCAGCCGCCAACATCTTTTTTGATTATGTATTAATTTTTGGTGCGTGGGGCTTTCCCGAGCTTGGCTTTAATGGCGCAGCGTACGCATCTATTATTGCAGAATTTTCGGGCATGTTTATTATTTTCCTGGTCATTCGTTCCAAAGGCATAGTTAAAGAATTTTCGTTATTCAACAAATCTGTTTGGGATGGCACTATTGTCCGATCGATTATAAACATGTCCGGGCCGCTTATGTTTCAACATGGCATTAGCATTGTAAGCTGGTTTATTTTTTACGTGCTGATTGAGCGAAACACAAACGAAATAAGCCTTGCCGTGTCGAACACGATGCGCAATATCTTTGGCTTTTTTGGAGTATTTGCCTGGGCTTTTTCCGCTACTACAAATAGTATGGTTAGCAACGTTATCGGGCAAAACAAAAAAGATCTTGTAATACCACTGATAAAAAAAATTATTAAGCTAAGCACTGGAATAGCTCTTGTTGTTTGCCTGTTGCTGAACTTATTTCCGCGGGTTTATCTTTCGGTTTATGGGCTTGGAGAAGAATTTATACAAGCCGGCATTCCTATAATAAGACTGATTGCATTTGCCATGGTACTAATGTCGTTTTCTACCATTTGGTTAAACGCTGTAACCGGCACCGGCAATACACGTATTACATTCTTAATTGAACTTTCGGCTATTGTACTGTATTGCCTGTATGTGTTTCTTGTTCTGGAGCTTTTTCAACTTTCCATTTTTTGGGGATGGATGTCGGAACTTATCTACTGGTCCTCTCTTTTTGTACTTTCTTACCGATACATGAAAAGTGGCAAGTGGCGAAAAAAAGTATTATAAATTAAGCTGACCAACTTTTAAGCAAAGCAGCACCTTCTTTTTTTATGCGGGCGTCATCGGCGGTCTTTGGCGCAATAGAGGGGAGGGTTTTTAAAAGGTTTATGGCTTTTTCTTTTTGCCCGTTGCGCTTATAGGCTTTAGCCAGTTCTAAAAAGTTCAGGGCAAAATTAGGCTCGTATAATTTTGCTTTTTCGTAGGCTTGAATTGCGTTGTTGATTGACGCGGGCGGTAAGCCACCAAACATAATTTTAACGCCTGCCTTTTCAAACATATTCAAATCGCTTACTTCGTAATTCCATTTACCTATTACATGCCAGGCACGTCCGTGTTGCGGGTTTAACTTCAGCGCTTTTTCGGCATTGGTACGAATTTCTTTTACTGCATCTATTTTTTGTTTGCCCGAATTTGAAAGTGCCAAACGCCCGATGGCGACCGACATAGCATAATAGCCATCGGCGTGCAAGGGATTGGCTTTAATAGCTGCCTGCGCGTAAGCCTTACCAGCAACGTAATACTGCTGCTTTTGCTCTGTAGTAGGCTGTCGGTTTCCAAGGCGGCTACACAACTCGCTTGTTTTCCACAAAGCATAATAATTATTTGGGTTAATTTTTAAAGCCTGTTTAAAACTTTCAAAAGCGGCATCCTCGTTCAGCGCCGCCTCCTGCCTGTCTGCCTGAACAATCAGCTGTTGCTCGGTTTGCGCAAACACGCAAAGCGATAACAGTGAAAAGAGAAAAAAGAACGTTGTTTTCATAAAATTTTATTTGAATAACCTTGTATAAGTAACGCCCAAAGAGCCCACAAAATTGGTTAACGGAGGATGTAACTTCTTAATAGATACACATACCTTTTCAAGCACCGGAAAGGCGGCATAAAGTTCATCGGTTATATGAGTAGCGCAGGTTTCCAGCAACGGCTGTCGTATGCTAAATACCCTTTTTACAATGTTGTAAGCAGCTACATAGTTAACTGTTTGGTGCAAATGCGCAATGGGCTCCGCGGTTGCGCCCCATTCTAAAATAACCGATACTTCAAACTCAGTACCTGTTTTGGCCTCCCCGGCATATACGCCATGATGAGCAAAAAAGCGTAACTCCTTTAGTTCTATAGTAACGATGCTGTTCATAGGGTATTACAAGTATAGTTAAAAGAACGGTTTAATGCAAGCCTTTTGCAGAAAGATATCGTTCGGCATCTAAGGCAGCCATGCAACCGCTGCCGGCAGCTGTAACGGCCTGCCTGTAAATTTTATCCTGCACATCGCCGGCTGCAAATACACCTTCAATGCTTGTATTTGAGGTTCCAGCGCGTGCTTTAATGTATCCTTCTTCATCCATATCCAACCATCCTTTAAAAATACCGGCATTAGGGTTATGCCCAATTGCCACAAAAAATCCTTTAATGGGAATGGTAGTCAATTCACCGGTTTTATTGTTTTTTACCCGCACGCCCTCAACCGATTTTTCGCCTAAAATTTCATCGGTTTCTGTATTCCAATACATTTTAATATTTGGCGTATTCATCACCCGTTCCTGCATTACTTTGCTTGCCCGCATTTCATCTCTGCGTACAAAGGCGTGCACTGTACTACATAGTTTAGAAAGATATAGAGCTTCTTCGGCAGCCGTATCGCCGGCGCCAACAATGGCTACTTCTTTGCCTTTAAAGAAAAAGCCGTCGCACACAGCACAGGCGCTAACGCCATAACCGTTCAGCCGTTGCTCGCTTTCAAGTCCAAGCCATTTTGCCGATGCGCCGGTGGCTATAATTACAGCGTTTGCTTCAATTAGTTTTTCATCGTCTATCCACACTTTAAAGGGTTGAGCAGAAAAATCCACTTTAGTGGCTAATCCATACCGAAGGTCTGCACCCATTCGTTGCGCCTGCTTTTCAAAATGAATCATCAGTTCGGGTCCCTGGATGCCATCTGAAAAACCAGGGTAATTTTCAACGTCTGTAGTAATAGTAAGCTGTCCGCCAGGCTGAATACCCTGGTACAACACAGGTGCTAAATTGGCCCGCGCGGCATAAATAGCGGCCGTATAACCTGCAGGACCTGACCCTATTATAAGCAGTTGCACTTTTTCTGTACTCTTATCTTCCATCTTGTAAAAAAAATTAGGGTAAAAATAATTTTAAATCTGTATCCTTTGCGGAAAAGAAAAAGAGCTATTTAGGAATAACTATAGTTCTATATTGAGAAGCATACCCGCCAAAATAACCTAAAGCTCCACCAGTAATATTGGTAATTACTTTTATGGGCGATGAAAACGGATTGCCAACAGAAGAATACGTGTATTCCATAGTGCGCCAAAAATCGTAAGTAGCTTTATCAATACCGCTGATTTTTACCGTTACACTATCTCCACGACGGAACGCTCTTTCTTTACTGCTAAAACTTCCATTTCGGTTGGCGCCGGGTTCTACTTCCAATTGGTAAGTTGTTCCATCAATAATTAAATCATTAAATACCGAACTAAAACCCGGCAAAAAGGGGTCGCTGTTCTTTTGAGTCCAATATCTTACGTAGTTTCCAAACCCCGGTGGATCTGTTGCTTTCATAAAAACGCTTACAATAGAACTATCTCCTATCCGCTCTTTCCACCAAATAGAATCTAAGCTTTTATTAAACGAAGGAATTGAGGTAGTGGCATTATATTGTTTTCCATCAGACATTATTTGCATTGAATACGAAGTATTTAATGCGCCTGTAAACAGCGTGGACGATTGAGCTGAATCTACAGAGTAATAATAAAAAGAATAATTTAAGGATATTGGTATACTATACTCTTTCAACGTATGTGTTTTAGCGCCGTTTGAAACGGTTACAATTGCATTGTGCACGAAACTCTCAGCCAAGGCTTCCGGGGTAATTTTCGAAAAGTAATTCATTGACCTGCTGAGCACCACAATGGGGGGTTTGCCATTTTCGATAGTGGCTTCTACCACAAGTTTCGGTGGTTGTTCCTGCAAAGTAAAATCTACCGCTTTTTCGCAGCCAGCCAAAAACATCAAAATAAAAAAGTAAACAATTTTCATGGAGCCGCAAATTTAGGATACAAAACAGCCCTAAACGGATGTTTAGGGCTGTACAGAACGTTAAAGAAAGGGAATGCGATTTATCCTAAATAAGCCTTTAAAGCATTGCTGTAGCGGGCCTTTTGCAGACGTTTTATGGCGCGTTCTTTTATCTGGCGAATGCGTTCTTTTGTTAAATCGTATTTCTGACCGATTTGTTCAATGGTTACGCCGTTTTCGCCATCAAGACCAAAATATGCATTTACAATTTCTGCTTCTCTTGGCGACAGTGATTTTAATACACGCCGAATTTCGTTGCGCAACGAATCTTTCATTACATCTTCGTCGGTATCATCACTGCCTTCCAGTAAATCGCCCATAGCAACATCTTCGGCCTCGTGCACTGGCGCATCTAAAGAAGTATGCCGTGTATTACTTTGAAAAATGTTATTGATTTCGGTTTCGCTCATTTCCAAAATATCGGCCAACTCTTCGGTGCTTGGCTCACGTTCGTGCTCCTGCTCAAAAGCCATGTAAGCTTTGTTGGCTTTGTTATAGGTACCAATTTTGTTTTGAGGCAGGCGCACCAATCTTCCCTGCTCGGCAAGTGCCTGTAAAATGCTTTGACGGATCCACCAAACGGCGTATGAAATAAATTTAAATCCTTTGGTTTCGTCAAAACGCTGAGCGGCTTTAATTAAACCAAGGTTTCCTTCGTTAATTAAATCACTAAGAGAAAGCCCCTGATGCTGGTATTGTTTTGCCACAGATACAACAAAACGCAGGTTGGCCTGCACTAGTTTATCCAAAGCCCGTTGATCGCCCATTTTAATACGCTGCGCAAGCGTAGTTTCCTCCTCTGGCGTAATCATTGGAATTTTAGAAATTTCCTGCAGGTATTTTTCTACGGCCTGAGAATCCCGGTTAGTAATCTGGGTAGCGATTTTAAGCTGCCTCATAATGTAATTCGTATTTTAAAATAATCAATTAAAAAGTGCAAAACGGCGTTATGTAAAGGTGGGCATTGGAGTTTATGACAGAAACGGCACTAACGGCAAAAATAAACTTCTAATGCTACAATTCATAATTGTTTAAGAATTATTGCATGCTGCAAAAACTATACTATAGTTAAATAATGCTGAAAAGGTTAGGAAAAGGGGTATAAAAAGAAATGGTAAAGTTGAAAACCGTGTAAACTATCTCTATCTAATGCGATCTTTTGCGGTATTTGTTGACCAGGTACAACCATAAAACAATACCTGTGAGCACTAATCCGGCAGAAATTACTTCGGCCTGCGAAGGATGAAGTCCAAAAAGATTGAGGCGATTATTCACCCTGATCTTTTCGATAAAAAACCGTTCCAATCCATTTAAAATAAGGTACAGGGCAAAAAGAGCTCCAAAAGGCCTTATTGTTTTTCGAAGCCCCCAAAGGACGAAAAACAAAATGGTACATATTAAAGTTTCGTAGAGCGGCGTAGGAAACGTAGGAATGGGTAGCTGATTACAATGTTGCTCCTGACAGCCAGCTAATGGAATACCAACTTTATTAACATTGTTTGGATAATTATATGCAAAAAGCCAATAGGGTAAAAAACCTAAAAACGAGGGTTTCGAAAACGAAAGGTGCGGCACTTTGCCAAATTCAGCTCTATCGGCTGAAAAAAACTGAGGATTGGCGGCTAATGCTCTTTCGTAATCTGCAGATGATGCCGGTGATATTTGTCCAACTGAATCTGTTTGAAAAGCACTATTGTAAACGCCCCAGTCGCCATCGCCTGCTACCTGGCAACCAATTCTGCCAATGGCGTACGCAATCATGAGCGTAGGTGCAATAGCATCGGCGAGGTGCCTGATGGGAATTTTGTATTTACGGGCAAAAAGTACTATTGCAATGGTGGCGCAAATTAAACCTCCGTAAAAAGTAAGCCCTCCGCCCGACAAGATGTATTCTAAAGGACGGGTTAGAAAATCGCTCCAGTTTTCAAAAATATCAAACAATTTGGCGCCAACTACGCCAAAAATCAGTCCTAATATAGTAATTTCTCCCACCCTGTCTTCCGGCCAAATGCGTACTTTTCGCTTTTCGGGTTTTGATAGCTGGTGTTTTCTTTTATCCCACCATTTAAAACCGGCAAAAACGGCACCCAAAAACAAGCCCAGCGGCCAACTGCCTGAGCTTGAAAAAATAAAGGCTTGCGGATCTTGTGTGGCACTATCGCCTAAAAAGAAAAGAGCCAGAATTTTATAACCAAATAAAAAACCAATTATAAAATTAATTACCAGTTCCGAAGTGGTTGCGGGTTGACCTACGGTAATTTCTTCTTCGGTAGGCTGCAACAATCCTTTTTTGCTTTTTCGCTTTAATTCGCTTGCTAGTAACGCAGCCCCCACCAAAAAAGCCATGGCTAAAAAAAAACCAAACGAATTTACAAAACGCAAACCCTGGATCTCTACTCCAAAAAGGTCTTTAAAAGCATAATAAAGGTTGGGATACATGAAAACAGTTTATGGTTTGCCTTTACTGCGCACTAATGTGCGGCAACATTTTTATTTTACCTGCAAGGTATAGCCCGCCAAGTTTGTTTATAGCAAACCATAAACGGCTGCTGCAAACCTAATTGCAATGTTGATCGAAAGCGCCGATTAAATTATTTGCAATCATTTGAGCCGATCTGCCTTCAATTTGATGACGCTCTACATAATGCACCAATTCGCCGTTTTTAAACAATGCAATAGCAGGCGAAGAAGGAGGATAAGGCATCAGGTGCTGGCGCAACGATTGAACAGCTTCTACATCAAAGCCGGCAAATGCGGTAGTTAAAAAATCGGGCTTTTTTGAAGCGTTCGTTACCGCCATTAAAATACCAGGACGGGCTGTACCGGCTGAGCAGCCGCAAACAGAATTAATCATTACCAGCGTAGTACCGCCTTTATTTATTTGTTCTTCT
>JBBSRB010000140.1:0-7209 GCA_038243445.1 Chitinophagales bacterium
ATCTAAATCAATAGTTGCCGTGTTATAACTTATTGATTTTAAAAGCGGATAATATTCATGAAATTGTTGTATAGCCTCCCTGCCCTGTTGCTCCGTAAGTAAGTTTGATACACTCCAATTGTTTTCAGGTTCATAAATGGTCAGGTCGTTTCCGCGTGAAATAAGTTCGGTGGCTACGCCGCGCAAAAAATGTGCATTACCGTGGTTCCAGTCCGAAATAAGTGAATGATAAAAAAGAACAATTTTCATCTTATAAAATTTCCTTCCCTGCCGGTTGTTTTTAAGTTTTTAAAAGCTGTTGATATACTTTCATATATTCTTCTGCCATTACTTCTATGCCATAGGTTGCCGCACGGCTCTGCGCTTTGTGTGCATACTGTAACCGCACATCTTCATTTTGCATCAGGTAGTTTACAGTAGTAGCTAATGCAGCAGCATCATTAGTATCCATATACATTGCGCTGTCGCTCCAAATTTCTTTTAACGAGTCAATGTTTCCCAACACAAGGGCACAGCCCGAAAGTGCTGCTTCCAGCACCGATAAGCCAAAAGGCTCGTATTTTGCCGCCAACACGTACACAGATGCGGCGGCTGCCTGCTTGGCCACTTCAGCGGTTGATAATTTTCCTAAATACGTGACATTGGAACCTGCCATATTGCAGCTATCTCCGGCAAAGTTGTTGTCGCCGGCTATTTTAATTTCATAGGGAATTTGGGGTGCAGCGGCTACCAACAGCGAGATATTCTTTGCTTCATCCCAAATGCGACCCATACTGAATATAAAAGGTTCTTTTTGTGCCGGGTAAAAAACGTCGCTGCTTCTGCCGTTATAGATAACAGTTCCGCCAACAGATGCCGAATAAATACCACGTATATGTTGCATCATAGAAGAAGACGGCGCTATTAAAAAGTTAGCACCTGCTAGGCCTTTGCTTACCCTTTTGAAGTAGTTTTTCCAAGCCGCTGGCGGGTCTTCGGCTTTTACCAAACGCCACCACGAAAAAACATCGGAATGCGCTACCATTGCAACGGGCGCTTTCCAGGAAAGTGAGCCGTATGCAAATGCATTTAAATGGATAAGATCGGGCTGTACCTTTTCTTCTAACTGCAACAGCCAGTCGGCAGATTGATCGATGCTTTCCCATGGCGAGTCCATCCATTCAAGCAAAAAGTCGGTTTCATAGACGGTTACGTTTTTTACTTTCTTTATCTCTTCTTTTTGGGTTAATTGCAGTGGAGCGCCGGTTGTAATTAAATAAAATTCAACGCCAAACGGACGGAGTGCTTTGCATAATTCAACCGAATACGACCAAACGCCGCCAACAGTATCGGTGGTCATCAAAATGCGCAATGGGGTATGTCTTTTAAATTCTGCCATAGATTTTATCCAAAACTTCGGCCGATTTTATATATTGCTCTGCTTCGCTATTGTAACCCGGGTTAACAGCTAACTTTTCAATCCAATGCAGCAATGCTTTTCCGCCCCAATCGTCGGGCGGCAAAGCTAAAGTTTCCGTCTTTGTTCCCCGGTAACGCAGCCCCACAAAATCGTAAAAAGAACCGTTTACATTTTTTAGGGCTACACCTCCGTTGGTTCCGAAAAAAGAGACTTCGATTACCGCTTCGCAGCCGGCTGACAGGTTCCATGAACAAGCCAACTGTGCGGTTACTTCGTTTTCCAGTTCCATTAAAACATTAGCATAATCTTCCACAGCGCTTTTGCCGTTTACCAACGCTCCTTTTGCAAATAAGCTACTGGTTACCTTTTCTACTTTCGGAAAGTTTAATGCATACAGCATCAAATCAATCAGGTGTATACCTAAATCTAAAACGCAGCCGCCGCCCGATTGTGACAGATCGTAAAACCACGGTTTGTCAGGCCCATAGGCGTTATGAAATTTTAAATCAACTGCAAAAATCTTCCCTAGCTCGCCAGATTGAATGATAGACAATATTTTTTTAAATGCTTCTGTATAACGATAGGAGAAATCGGCGCCCAGCAATTTGTTGGCCTTTTTTGCAGCTTGCACAACAGCTGTTACTTCTTCTAAATTCCTCCCTAATGGTTTTTGACAAAATACAGCTTTGCCCTTTTTAAACGCTGCAACAGCCTGCTCTTTATGCAGGGCACTCGGTGTAGCAATAACAACACCATCTATGTATTCCTCCAGCATTGCCTCATCAAAAGAATAAATTTTTTTGCCTTCCGGGGTTAGTTTCGCGGCCTCGGCAAGGCATTCTTCCGAAGGGTCAGAGAGCACTGCAATATCTGCAAGTCCACTTTCGGCAGCGGCTTTCAGCCGGTTTCTGCCAATCCAGCCAACACCCGCAAAAGCTAACTTTGGTTTAGTTGTAACGCCTGTTTGCAATAGAAAATATTTAGAGTTGTACTAAAGCTTTCATAAACCCATCCGGGCGGTTTTGAGTTAACCCGAACCCTTTTGAAATGTTTTCTAAACTTATAATATCAGTGTATAAAAGAGTTGGATCGATAATGCCTTGCTCCACCGCTTCCACCGCCTTTTGCATTCCTGACAGATATTTTGCCGGATCGCGCTCGTGCGCGTTAATAACATCAATGCCTTTCCAATTCCATTTTTGAAGGTTCACCTGCCGCAAACCATCCTGGTGATAACCAGCAATAATCAGCTTGCCGTATTCACCAACCACCTCTGTTGCGATATCAACCCCTTCCTGTTTCCCTGTAGCCTCTATTACCCTGGTACAAAAATCATTACCCGTAATCTCTCCTACCTTGTTTGCTACTTCCCATGTGTTTGTTAACGAAATTATTTCATCGGCGCCATAATGTTTTGCAAACTCCAGCGAAAAAGGCCGGCGCGAAATGGCTATTACTTTTGCACCGCGGCTTTTTGCTAACTGGCACAGCAAGGCGCCTAAAAAGCCAATACCAATGATAGCAACCACATCGCCTTTAGAAATATGGCTACGGTCAAAAATATTTATAGCGCAACCCAGCGGTTCGCCGGGAAAAGGTTTTTTGTTTAATGAATAGGGCAATTTTAAAAACGAACCTTCTTTGGCAACATCGTATTCTGCGTACGAATGAGAAGAAAGGAACGCCACGCGATCGCCGTTCTGAACACTCTTTATATTTTCACCGGCAGTTTCCACAATGCCCCAGCCTTCATGACCCGGCGAGCCTGCCTCGAGAGGATATTGAAACCAGTCGCGACCTTCCCAAACCGGGATGCTGGACGCGCAAATTCCGCATCCTTCAACGCGAATCTTTATTTCGTTTACCTTAATGTTTGGAGATGCTATTTCTTGTAAAGAAAAAGTTTTTGGATTTGTCAGTACCGCTGCAACCATGTCCGCTCACTCTTGTTTTAGAACGTTATTTAAATGAACCCTTTTGTAAAGGTTTCCGGGGTAATTACATTGAATCGTACCGCCGGGTAGTGCGAGTCTGTTTCGGAAAAATCGAAAACCAGGGGAGATATCCAAACCAAATTAAACCGGGTTGGTAGCTTTCTCTTTTTTTCGGCCTTTTTCAGGTGTTGATGCTCCTGCGTTTTCCTGAAGCCAGTAATACAAGCTTTCTACGCCTTCGCGTGTGCCCACTTGGGGTGCCCAGCCGGTTGCTGCATTAAACTTACCTGAATCGGAGACGTAATATTTTTGATCGCTGGGCCGCCATTCGGCAAAGTGTACTTCTGGTTTTTTACCGCTAATGTCACCTATCAAATCACATAATTCTAAAAGGCTTATCGTATTATGTACGCCCCCGCCCATGTTAAATGCATTTCCCGAAAGATCGGTTATGTTCTCCATAGCCAGCAAGTAGGCGTCTACCAGGTCTTCTACAAAAAGAATGTCGCGCACCTGCTTGCCATCGCCATAAAGCGTAATAGGGTTGTTTTGTAAAGCTTGAATTAAAAAATGTGCTACCCAGCCTTGGTCTTCGGTACCAAACTGGTGTGGCCCGTAAATGCAGCTCATACGAAAAACAACTGTTTTCAAACCGAATGTGCGGGCATAATCGAGCATGTACTGGTCGGCCAGTCCTTTTGTGCAGCCATACGGACTATGGAAATCAAGTGTACGCTTTTCGCTGATGCCGTGCTTGCGGTAAAACGTATTTTCTGGATGATAGCGTGTACCGTTCATTACAATACCTAAATCGTCAAGATCACCATAAACTTTATTAGTGGAGGCAAAGACAACCGGCGGCTGATGAGCGGAGTTCCGGATGGCTTCCAATAAGTTTAAGGTGCCTTGCGCATTTACTTCAAAATCATGGAAAGGATCGATGAGGCTAGAAGTAACGGCTACCTGTGCTGCAAAATGAAACACGCTTTCAGCATTTTCTACTGCTTTTTTAACGGCCGACCTGTCGCGGATGTCGGCAAGGAGCACCTGCAGGTTCTTAGGGTGTTTATTTTTTAACCAGGATAAATTTTTATCTACACCGGCGCGCGACAAGTTATCAAATACGGCTACTTTTTTACCTTCTGTTAGGAGCCGGTCGGCTAAATTTACGCCAACAAAACCAGCCCCGCCTGTTATCAAAATATAGTTCTCGTCCTTCATAGCTGCAGATTTCTCTACCATTTGTTTTTGATTTTCATGTATTACACTGTAAGTCCTCTGGCGGCCAGCTCGTTACTGGCTTCGGCTACTTTGTCTTCTGCCGTTTGTCCTTCCAGCCATTCCGCCAACTCCATTAAGCCTTTTTCGAGTGTTACCTTTGGTTGATAGCCCAATATAGCCGATGCTTTTGATATATCGGCAAAGCAATGGCGAATATCGCCTACGCGGTATTTGCCGCATACATCCGGAATTATGTGCTCTTTATTGAGTATTTGTGAAAGCTTAGCTGCTATTTCATTAATAGTATAGGCGTTGCCGCTGCCAATGTTAAAGACCTCGCCTGCTGCTTCGGGTACTTCCAATGCCAACCGCGATGCCTGCGCAATGTCCAGTACGCTTACAAAATCGCGTTTTTGGTTCCCATCTTCAAAAATAAGTAATGGATTATCATTCATTAACCGCGATGCAAAAATGGCCAGTACGCCGGTGTATGGATTGTTAAGCGACTGGCGCGTGCCGAAAACATTAAAAAAACGCAACGCAACCGTTGGTATATTGTATGCACGACCAATAAGCAAACACAATCGTTCCTGGTCGTATTTAGAAAGAGCGTACACCGATGAAAGGGAAGGCGTTTTGGGCTCCGGCGTTGCCAGGGGTGTTAAAAGATTTCCATTAACGTCGTAGGTTTCCCAGTTGCCGCGTTTGAGTTGCTCCAGTGTCCGCTCTTCGCCGGCTTTTATATTTCCTTCAGCATCTTTATATAAACCTTCTCCATAAATACTCATGCTAGATGCGACCACCAACTTTTCAACAGGTTTCTTGCTCAAAGCTTCAAGCAGCACAGCGGTACCTACATTATTTACATCCGTGTATTCTTTTATCTCATACATGCTCTGGCCTACACCTACCATTGCAGCATAATGATATACTGCATCAATTCCATGTAAGGCTTCCGCTACCTTTTTTGGGTCGCGTACATCACCGGTTATTAATTCCACCTCGTCAGATAAATAATCTGGTTTTTTACACTTCTTTCCATGCACCTGTTCGCTTAAGTTATCCAGCACCCTTACATCGTACCCCTTTTCTAAAAGTTCATCTGCCAAATGCGATCCTATAAAACCAGCCCCGCCAGTGATTAAAACCTTTTTACTCATTAATGCTTCCTTTTATTAATTGTTACTTTGGACATACATAAAAACTATTCCATCTACCTAACGAATAATTTCCATTCTATTTCTTGATTTGTAAAACTATCCTCCTTTAAGCGCAGCTTATTGAAGGCGCTCTATTTAACTCAAAAAAGAGGCTATACTGGTTTGAAGATATGGGATTGATTACCTTGGCCTGTGTTGTGGCAAGTACCAATTTACTGTTCAAAGAAACAGCAAAAACGGCATACATAAGCAGCAGGCTGCGTAAAGATATTAACTTTAAAGGTACATAGATGCTTAAAGTATCACCTCGGTCCATTTTGCTGATAATTAACCGTTATTGATCTTTTGTAGAATACCCTTTTTGATAGGTTTTTCTAAACTTCTTCTGCTTATAAAGTGTCGCTTTTTACCTTTTTTCCTAATCACCAATGCGTCTTAAGGCAAAAGCAATATCAGTTGTAATAAGCAGCTCCGGCAGGCTCAGGTATTTTTCGTCTATATGGTTTGTTTCCAATTTTTGCACGGCTCTTCCCAAAACGGTGTTCCAAACAGTTAACTGATATTGCCCCGGCTTTAGCCCCGGCACGCTGGCAAAAGCATAAAGAGCATCAGCGTTCGGATTGAGCACACCTTTTTTTAAGATGCTGTCTTTGCGCAGCAACCATATAATAGCTTGTTCATTACTGCCACAACCAAATACAGCAAACGATTTATGGGACACCAGGATTTCACTGTTTAGGTTTTTACGGTGAAACTGCTTCCAATTTATTAAGGGCAAAAAACTGGCAAGCGCCTGCTGTGCTTTGCGCATACCAGGGGTTAAAGAATGGGGGTTGCGGTTGGGCCAGCGCATTCCGCCACCGGCGCCACCAGAAGCAAAGTGTGCCCATTGCATATGCCGGAAGTACTCGTCATCGAAAGGCTCTGCAAGCGATTTTCTTTTGTCTTTAAATGTGTGAATGGGGCCATGCTCACTATCGAAAAAAGGTCTGGCTGCATTGGTATGGCTTAATGCCTCGCGGGTAAGCCGGCCGGTGCTGATGGCCGCATCCACGGTGTTTTTCGGATGGTCAATAGTGCCGGTTTCATAAAAATGAACGGAGGCGAAATCAAGCGCCGGATGCCGGAAGATGCATTCTGCTGCAGCCGGATGCTTTTGAAGTACAGGTCCGAAAACAGATACTGTTTGCGGATGTGCCCGGCCATGCAGGCGCTGTTCTGCCACCCTCAAAAAAGAACTGATTTCTTCTACAAACTCCGAAAAAACGGCTACACTATCACCGGCATGTGCCGGGTGTATTTCGTTCCAGATGTCCCAGGCAAATAAGGCTCCGCTTCCGCCCCAGCGTTCGGAAGCAAAAAGAAGGCGTTGTTTTATAGCTTCGCGTGTATCGCGGCAAAGGAGCCATTGGTGCCGTTTATCGCAAGGTCCTCCCGTTTTTTTGTTATAGGGATGGTGCGACCAGCGCAGCCACATCCAAAACGTATCGTAAGG
>JBBSRB010000141.1:0-7155 GCA_038243445.1 Chitinophagales bacterium
AACAGCTACAACTCTGCGCCCGTTCATAAAGCTTTCCTCAATATCAGCGAGGTAACCTTGCTTATTCAATCGGGTAATTAACCGGTCAAATTCGCGACGTAACTCATTACGTTTGCGATATAAAGAAACTCTTATGTTTTGCAATTCGGGGCTTGCATTGTCTTTTACATTTCCCGTTTCATCTATAACATCATCTATTAAGGATAGAATAGCCTTTTCGTAATATGTTTTTTCAATAACTAAGGCAAGCGCCGGGTAAGCAACTTTTCGTTCTGCATCAAACCAGCGAAAAATTTTTTCGATGCTTGAAACGAGTTTCTTAATGGCTATCAATTGATCGCCGGTAAGCATAGCTCCGCTAATTGTTAGGAGCTGTAATTCTTTTTTAAGATTTAATACATAATCGTTTGGAAAGTACTGCACATTTTGTAGTAGAGCAAGGAACTCGTGTGTTTGCTTTAGTTCACGTTCAATATAATCTATACGGGTATGAATGCGCAATGCGTAGGCTTTATCTTTAGCATATTCCGAACGACATTTCTCGTGCAAAAGATTTTTTATTTTGTCAAACTCTAATTGTACGTCCGCTGATTGAGGGTATAACTTCATGTAAAACGTTCCTGTCTTATATTTTTCAAAGGTAACAAGGCCTTTGGCTCTTCTTAAAGGAAAGCAAAAGCGTGTCCAAACCTCTTGTTAAAACTGTTTTATAACAGTGTATTACTATTCAATAGTACCAAATTTGCACTTAAGTTTAAAATTATGAATTACTTTATTTTCATCTTACTTAGTATTGCCGGCGTAACTACGGGCTGTACCGCAAAAACACAGTCGAGCACCGTAAACGCTACCGTTAAGTATATGAACGAAAACGTAGATACTGCCACTTTTGCCACCGGCTGTTTTTGGTGTACAGAAGCGATTTTCGAACAATTAAATGGAGTTTTGAAAGTTACTTCGGGCTTTTCGAACGGAAGCACTAAAAGTCCAACCTACGATGAAGTAGTGAGCGGCGGAACCGGGCATGCTGAATGTGTGCAAATACAATATGAGCCCGATAAAATTTCTTACGACGAACTTCTTGAAGTGTTTTTTGAAGTGCACGATCCTACATCATTAAACAAGCAGGGTGCCGACGAAGGAACTCAATACCGCAGTGGAATATTTTATACAAATGCCGCTCAAAAAGAAAAGGCACTTTATTATAAATCTGAACTGGATAAAAGCGGTGCTTACAACAAACCCATTGTAACCGAAATTGTTCCGGCGGGCACTTTCTATTCGGCCGAAGATTACCACCAGGAATATTATCAAAACAATAAAAATTCTAATCCTTATTGCGCCGTTGTTATTCGCCCAAAATTAGAAAAATTTCAAAAGGTGTTTGCAACTAAACTAAAGAAAAACTAAAGCCTTTAGAACCTTATTAAAAAGCCTGGCCTTGCCGGGCTTTTTTTATTTGTATAAAGGGAAAGAAATCGCAAAAACGATTATAGCCTATACAATATGTACCCCTTTTTAAAAGGTTATTGCTTTATTCATCAGCTAAAAATAAGGCGTTGCGTTTTTTTATAAACTATATTTCAAAGCCGGCGTTAGTTGTATTTACCCCTTTTCTCTATGTTTTTTACCCGCATACTTCAATTTTAAATAACAAATTCCATCACGGTAGCAGAAATCATCGACATACAAAACCCTCAAGAAAGGGTATGAAAGTAAATGCACGAAACTTTTAAGCTCTTTAACTCTCCTCTTTTAACTTTTACCGGTATTCTTTTCCCTTTAATTTAGCCGCTTCCCTATTTTTGCCTGTCCGTTAAAAAACCGGAGCACATTAACATCAACTACTGCACTGTATGAATTTTAAAAAAGTCAACAACATTACCGGCTGGATTATTTGCGCACTGGCCTGCATCGTGTACATTGCCACAGCAGAAGCTTCGGCTAGTTTTTGGGATACCGGCGAATTTATCGCATCGGCTTATAAACTGCAGTTGCCACACCCGCCGGGAGCGCCTCTTTTTACCCTTTTAGGAAGGTTTTTCATAGTACTTTTCGGAGGCGATAATCCGGCTTTTGCGGTAAACATTATGAGTGCCGTAGCAAGCGGTTTCACTATTCTATTCCTTTTTTGGACCATCACACATTTTGCACGCAAACTAACCGTTGGCACTATAGAAGAACCAACAATGCCGCAAACACTTACCATTATAGCAGCGGGTATAGTAGGTGCACTGGCGTATATTTTTTCCGATTCGTTTTGGTTTAGCGCAGTAGAAGGCGAAGTGTATGCACTATCGTCTTTCTTTACAGCCCTGGTATTTTGGGCTATGCTAAAATGGGAACGTGCAGACGACCTTGCCGGCAACAGCACTGTGGAACGCAGCCGTGCCGACCGCTGGATTGTATTCATCTTTTTTATGATGGGACTTTCTGTTGGTGTGCATTTATTAAACTTATTAACCATCCCAGCCCTTGTAATGATTTATTATTACAAGCGCCATAATTACACCCGCAAAGGAGCTATTTGGGCGTTTATCATTGGTTGTCTTATTACGGGCGTAGTGCAGGTTGCGGTTATTCAATGGACCATAAAATTTGCCGGTAAGTTTGATATACTTTTTGTAAACTCTTTTGGCTTGCCATTCTTTTCGGGCTTTGTGTTTTTCTTTCTCTTGTTAGCCTTGGCCGTTTGGTTTGGTTTGAGGTATGCCCGCAGCAAAGGTTTGCACTTTTTAGGACTTGGTTTGTGGTGTTTTATTTTTATGATGATTGGTTACTCTATGTACATCACCACCATTCAACGGTCAAATGCCAACCCGGCAATTGACATGAATAATGTAGATAACCCGATGAGCCTTGTTTATTACTTAGGACGTGAGCAATACGGTACACAACCGCTTCTTTACGGCCCCCATTTCAGCGCCGAATACGAGCGTGATGAAACAACCGGGCAAGTGAAAGTAAAGGATGGTGAAATGAAATACACCAAAGGAAAAGATAAGTATATAGAGATAGGTAAAGTGCAGGAACCAGAATTTAAAAGCTCCGATAAACAGCTTTTTGTCCGCGTTTGGGACCGATCGAACGAACAAGACCATGCCGATTTCTATGCCGATTGGTTAGGCCTCGAAAGAACCCAAAACCCGCAAACCGGCGAGCAAACCTATGAAGCGCCTTCTTACGCCGATAACATAAATTGGTTTGTAACCTATCAAATGGGGCACATGTACTGGCGCTATTTTATGTGGAACTTTGCCGGAAAGCAAAACGACATCCAGGGATTTGGCAATAAACGCGATGGAAACTGGATTTCGGGCATTTCGGTTATTGATAATGCACGTCTTGGCAATCAGTCAAAAATGCCCGAAAGTATTCAAAACAACAAAGCTCATAACAAGCTTTTTTTGCTTCCTTTCATTTTAGGCATTTTTGGTTGCGTGTACCATTTTTTAAGAGATAGAAAAGATTGGATTGTTTCGTTTTTACTTTTCTTTTTTACGGGTTTAGCTATCGTTCTTTATTTAAACCAGGCGGGCAATCAGCCCCGCGAAAGAGACTATGCTTTTGTAGGTTCGTTTTATGCATTTGCCATTTGGATAGGGCTATCGGTTGTTGGTTTTGTAAGACTGGCAATGGAAAAGGAAAGAAAAGAATTATTTAAAAATTCATTACTATATGGCAGCGCTGCATCATTTATTATTACGTTGTTAGCCAACACAACCACCTCATCGGGCGGCGCTCTTTTATCTGCAATTATGGCTGCCGTAGTGTATGCATTGGTTGTGGCAATTATTGGGTTTGCTGTTCGCGCAGCTTCTAACCAGGGACAGTTCTTACGCATGGCTACCGTTGTGGCCTTTGCTGCCTGTATGATTACGCCCATTGTAATGGCCGCTGAAGTGTGGGACGATCACGACCGGAGCGAAAAAACACTGGCTCCTTCAATGGCTAAGAACTACCTGGAAAGCTGTGCGCCAAACGCTATCTTATTTACGTTTGGCGATAACGATACCTACCCGCTTTGGTACGCGCAGGAAGTGGAAGGCGTTCGGCCCGATATACGTATAATCAATACAAGCCTATTAGGCATCGACTGGTACGTAAACATGCTGCGGTATAAAATAAACGAAAGCGCACCAATCGATGTCATCTGGACACCCGAACAGGTGAGTGGACTTTCCTATATTACCTTTCGTGCGCAGGGCCCGCAGGATAAAGCCTACCCATTGTACGAGATTATGAAGGATGTGATTGGGCCAATGCTTCTTTCCGAAGATAAAGTGAATGTTCAGGCAACTTATCCGGTGCGTAAATTTCTTATTCCGGTAGATTCGGCTGCTGTAACCAGGAATGGCGTTATAAATGCAACAGACACTACTTTTCAGCAAATGCAAATTGATTTGCCCGAAGGAAAAAATTATCTCACCCTTGACCAATTAACCATTTTAAATATTATTGCAGCCAACGGCTGGAAACGCCCCATTTACTTTACCTCGCCTTATGGCGAATTGGGCTTTGGACAATACTTGCGAAAAGATGGTTTAACCTATCGCCTTGTTCCGGTAAAAAATAACTTTCCACAGCAAAACTGGATTGTTGACCAGGCGCTTCGCGGCACATCTATCCGTGACAATAACCTTGATGTGATGTATAAAAATCTTCAGAAGTTTACTACGGGCGGTGCCGATAAACCAGGCGTTTATTTAGATGAAGAAAATCGCCGTCACTTGCTTTCTGTACGATCAGTTTTTGCAGAACTGGCAGGCAACATGGCCGATAAAGGCCGCAAACCAGAAGCCGTAGAATTGCTTAAGAAATCTGAAAGCCTTATCTCTACTGTAAACTTGCCTTATGCAATGGTAAGCCGTTATAATTCGCACAATCAAACTGCGCTTATTTATTTAGAAGGAGCTTACAAGGCCGGCGATGCGCAACTGGTAAACAAACTTAAAACGGCCATCAGAAAAGACCTGAACGATCAAAAAGCTTACTACGAATATTTAAAAACGGAGAAGGAAGATTTTTATATGTCCCTTTCACGCGAAGCGGATATAAACGAATTTATGCTGCAGTTGCTGGATGCTATTGAAAAACAATATTCGGTGCCTCCGGCGCAGATTCAGGAGCAGCCCAAAAGGCAATAAGTAAATGGTGTAATAACCAAAACCTTTTAAAAAGGGGTCTGAGCGGTTTATAACAAATCTCAAAACTTGTTGTAAACCGCTTATTTTGGAATAAAAGAAGAAAAAATATGCAAAAAACCTTTGAAAAAGGGGTAAACTTCTCTCCAAAAGATGGTAATTTATTTTTATTGAAATAGGGAAAAAGCTGAGCACCTGAAGATTTTAAACTTCTTTAGAAACGGTAGAAAAGCCGCTTCGCTGTTTCATTGTTTCGTATAAAATCATCCCGGTTGCCACCGATACGTTCAACGATTCAAACTCACCCCTCATTGGAATGCTGCATTGTTCATCGCAGGTTTTTAACAGCGCAGGAAAGATGCCTTTGTCTTCGCTGCCCATTACCAACGCAAGCGGCTCTGTCAGGTTTACAGCGTAAACCGTTTGTTTAGCAGTCATTTCGCTGGCTAATACTTTTACTCCGTTCAGGTGTAATTCATCTACAGCCTTCATTAAACTGTTTACCCGGCAAATAGGTATTTTTTCAAGTGCTCCGGCAGAGGCAGATACAGCATCTTCATTTAATGCACCTATGCCTTTATCGGGGATGATGATAGCATGCACTCCGGTGCAAAAGGCAGTGCGTGCAATGCCACCAATGTTGCGTATGTCTGTAATGCCATCCAACATTAAAAAAAGGGGTACTTCTCCCCTGTCCACCACCCACGAAATTACCTGTTGAAGATCCTGGTATTTTATTTTAGAAAGAAGCGCAATACATCCGCCATGTTCGCCTGCATTAAAACTATTCAACTTTTCCAGCGGCACATAATTTACAGGAACAGCGTTTTGAAGCGCCACTTTTCGCATCTCTTCCAAAAGGTCTTTATAACCATTGCTTTGCAGGTAAATGCGATCGAGCTGTTGGCCTGCTTCCAGTGCTTCTAAAATTGCTTTTTTTCCTATAAGGAGAGCGCTTTTTTTTGGCCGATGTGGTGATCTGAAATGTTTCACTGTTAAGATTTTATTCGCCGGTCAATGTAAAAAGGATACACGTTAAGGATCTTTACCGTGTTGAAGTTATCGGCTAATGGATTAATGATATAATTGTATTCGGATGGAATAATGGCAGACGGAACTTTGATAGCTGCAAACTGGAGGTTTTGAAGTAAGGATGTGCCAAAGACTTTGGTTTCTTCGGGCGCCGGAACTTGGTGCCAGTTTTGAGGCAGAGAACCTTCGTCTGGTTCCATCCAGCTTTTTAGGGGTAGCTCGTACACTGTAATCGAAAGGCTTTGGGGTAGTGCTTCCAACGAAACATTTGCCGAATATTCTAAAACGCAAAGAGCTGCTGATTCAGAAGTATACAAGCAAGGCGTACCAACTTTATTCCATCGTCCGCCATGAAGCCTTGCTCCCTCCCCGTTTAGCGAACGGGCAAACCGTGTATGGCCTAAATGATACACCTTCATTAGCTATATACACCGTATTCAATACGACCAATTAAATGCTTTACTTCATCCATGCCATAAAGAGTATCTAAAAGGGTGAGCGGCGCTACACCGCCCAAGGCTCTGTTTTCTTTTTTCATCCATTGGTTAAAGCCTTCTTTGCTTTCAAATACCTGGTAGCCGTACGAGTAAATATCGGCTAACAACAAAAGCCGTTCGCTAACCGAAGTATCGAATTTTGCCTGCCCCTTTTTTGCATGAAGAGTAGCCTTGGCAACCGACAGCACTTTAGACAATGTGTCGTAATCAAGTCCGGTTTGCTCTTTCAGGTTTTCGAGTTCTTCTTTAGAAATGCCTTCTTTGATAGCATCTATTTTTTGGTAAGAGCTCCATTGGTATACAGGAATCACTTTCGACTCTTTTTTTTCTGCCGTTACCTTTTTTAAAGGATTGTGGGTGCGGTATGTAATTGCGGCTTCTTCTACTTTTGTCATAACTCCAATTTTGTACTAAGTTAAGTACATTTATTTACTTTACAACAATGGTTCCAAAAAAAGCCATTTAATTAATATGGCTTTTAA
>JBBSRB010000142.1:0-7128 GCA_038243445.1 Chitinophagales bacterium
AAGAACTCGAAGAAGAACGCCGCCTTTTTTATGTGGCCATTACCCGAGCCAAAGGACGCTTGTACTTAACGTATGCAAATACACGCTACCGTTTTGGCCAGTTAGTGCAAAGCGATGCCAGTCGGTTTATTTCAGAAATTTCTGAAGAGTTTATAGATAAAAGTTTTGCCGGCGGCGGTGTAAAAAACCAGGGTTCCGGCTTTGCTTCCAGTGCGTTCGATCGGATGCGGGGTAGTGGTTTCGGAGGGAAGAGCCAGCCGGCTGAAAAAACGTTTGTTTCTGCATTAGCATCAAATCCCAAACCTCGCGAAGTGGCGCACACGCCTTCGGAAAACTTTACGCCGAGTGATAGCACAAAACTGGAAGTAGGCTCTAAAGTAGAGCACCAAAAGTTTGGTTTTGGCGAGGTAACCAAGTTGGAAGGCTCGGCGCATAACCCGGTAGCTACTATTACGTTTGAACAAAACGGTGAGAAAAAGATAATGCTTAATTATGCGAAATTGATGATTTTGTAGCCGGGCTAATTGCTACTATTTGGCTTTACTTGCGTCGCACACTTGTGCTGTAGGAAGTAAATGGAGCAGTGGCTTGCAATGGGTATTTGCACATAGTAAACGCCAGTCCTCTGTGGGAGACCCGGCTGGGAAGGAAAAATTCCATAATCAATACTTTTGAGTATAATAAAGTTCTTCTAAAATTTGAAAGAAACCACCTCAAGCAAGTTGTTCAACTAATTAACGCTTCGGAATATATTTTCTTAGATGTTTTTACTTTTTATTCTAAAAATGGGGATCATTTTTTGATATTTATGGATAAAACTTATTCATACATACTTCAAATAAACAAAAACCTGATTACCAAAAGATATTAGGTTTTTTATCGCAACAGCACATTTAATAAAATGCTCATCTCACCTAACCTCCATATAGATGAAGAGTGGAAAGGCTTTCAGGTAACCGAAAGGGAAAAATTTACCATCTTGCATTGTACTTTCTTTGCTGCATCACCCGTAAAATTGAGGGTATGGAAAAAGCGGGCTAACTTATTTGACCAGGATGGCATCAAATACCGGGTTTGTGAAGTATACAATATTATGTTTTTTCCATTCTGGACTTATTATTACCCTGAAAACGGGTACTGCTGTTTTACCTTAGCTTTTGAGGGTCTGCGAAAAGAATGTACACAATTTAAATTTATAGAGGATTTGAAGGATGTAGATAAATTGTATAAATTAAGCGAAAGAGGAGGTTTTTATAGTGAAATGATTACACGAAACAAAACAGACGTCTATCACATTACAGTAAAATTTGCTTAATTTTCCCAGCCGAGTCTCTCGCAGAGGATTCGGCGTTTTGCTTTATTTGAATTAGCTATATTGAGGTAACAATTATGCCCGTAAAGCAAGCCATTTCTTTCAGCGAAGGTGTCTTCTTCAAACATTCACTTGCTACAAATGGATGCCACAGTTAGTAAACGCTGAGTTCTATGTGGGAGACTTGGCTGAGAAGAATAGTGAGAATTAAATAATGCTGAATTATGCGAAGCTGATGATTTTGTAGCCGGACTAATTGCTACTATTTGGCTTTACTTGCGTCGCACACTTGTACAGTTGGAAGTGAATGGAGCAGTGGCTTGCAACGGTTAATTGCAGTTAGTAAACGCCAAGTCCTCTTCGAGAAACTCTGGCTGGGAAGGTGAAATCGTTGAATATTATGAAAACTTACAAAGCGAATAGAAAAGGATTTATAAATTATTTACTAATAGCATTTTTAGTTTTGCCAATATGCATTTTCTTTCTTGATAAAGAGACTTTCATAGAAAAGCCATTTATTTTGTTGCCTTTATTAAGTCCTTTTATATTAATTATATGGATTTACTTTGGAACTTGGTATAAAATCGAAAAGGACAAATTAATTTATCGCTCTGGATTTTTACGGGGGGAAATTGAAATTCCAAGGATTAAGGAAATTATAAAAGGAAAAACCATGTGGAGTGGAATAAAGCCCGCATTAGCTCAAAAAGGATTAATAATTAAATATAACCGGTATGATGAAATTTATATCGCTCCCCAAAGCAATGATGAAATTATAACGGACCTTTTGAAAATAAACTCAACTATAAATATAGTTGAAAACTGACTGAATAAAAAAGACGAACCCACAACAATTGGGTTTTCTCTTTCCAGCCGAGTCTGAGAAGAAAACAGTTTACAGCGCCAGGTCAAAATCGTTATCAAACGAAGCCTTTACTGTAATGCGCCGCTCAATGGGCCGCACAAGTTCCGGCTGTTGTTTCGTTCCAAAAAACTGTCCCGCATCCCAAATTCCGTTGTTGTTATTGTCAAATAAAATGCGCACTTCGTATTCGCCCGGTAAAAAAAGTTCGGCGTGATAAAAGCCTGAACGTATAGAGCCGGAGGAAACAACAACACCGTTTTGTACAAACTGCAGCACCGGGTTATGCGCTGTGTCGAGGTTATTTATGCGAAGCGTTAGGGAACCATAATCGCCTCTTTCGCGGGTGGTGAATTGCAGCGTATCGCTCTTTAACAGCTGCTGGCCTAATGTATCTTCGGCGAAATCCTTAGTGGTAATTAAATTGTATTGCGTGCCCTCCAGCCATTCAGTTTTAATAGTCAATTTCTTTTTAGCAGAGTCCAGTGCAACGCTATAAACTGCAGGTTGAAAAGTGCTGTCGGTGGTTAATGAAAGGCGTGTAGAATCAAACAATCGAAGGGGCTGTTCAAAAGTCATTTCAAGGTCCTGCAATAAATCTTGCTGACTACCATTAGCTACGTTGGTTGTAAACTTCAGGCGGTTTCGTTCAAGCCCAGGCAAGCTTGTTTTTAATGTACTAGCAGCATTAGGTGCACCGGAAGCTTCTTTATAAGCATACAAGGTTACCGGTTTTGTTGTTTCGCTCACCACTATTGCGCTGTCGGCAAAAGCAAACGACTGTGTTTTGTTTTGGTATCGGCGCGCAATGCCGGCATCGCCCAAAGCATAAAGGGCAAAGGTACCTGGCGGCAAATTTTTAAATCTGAAAGCACCAGTTCCATCAAGTCGCGCTACATACCGCGGCCGCTCCTTTACTACTGCCGAATCATCTAAGTTTTTATGCAAAATCACAGTAAGTGTAGTGTCAATAGCACCGGTTTCTGCCATTACTACTTTGCCATTTAGCTGGAGCGAATCGAGTGCAGGTCCGGTAGAAAATGTATATACAAAATTGCGCAGCACATTGCCTTCGTTGTAGTCTTTAATAGCGCTTCCAAAATTAAAAATATAAGTAGTGTTTGGGTCCAGCGTATCTCTAAAGCGCACTGTTATGGTTTTTAACTTTACCAGAACCTCGGGGTTGTTGGCAAACGTGGGCGTAAAAAGCAAGTTGTTTTGAACTTCCTGCAAGTCTATGTATTCATCAAAAGTTAAAGTAATGCGGCTTCCGCTAAAGTTAAGCGTAGAATCGGGTGGAGTGGCCTGAAGCAAAACGGGCGGCAACGTATCTCTTGGGCCGCCTTGCGGAGGTACAATATTGGCGCAGCCGCTGTTGCCCGCTGCAGCCATCAAAACAAAACCAAAAAACAACCAATACAGCAATGCTTTCATAATGCAAAGGCAAACTTAACGCCTTTCAAATAAAGCACTAAAACAGACCCCTTTTTTGCCTGTTTTAAGATGTTGTGCAAGGTTGCAAAACAGCCGAAAAAGGGTCTCCAATCTTTTCAAAAAAGAGAGATAATGTATAGTTCGTGAAACACAAAGCAAAGCGCTGCTCTTTTACTCTTCCTCCTCAATCTCGTGCAAAGCTACTGCCAGCTTATTGGTTTTTACAAACGAACACCAGTGGCAGTCTTCTTTTCCGCAACCAGTATAAAAATCGCGGTTTTCTATTTTAGCGTAAACCGTTTTTACTTGATCTTTAACTATGGCTACATCTTCATCTGTTATAATTACTTTTTCGCGGATGTATTCTTTTTTCTTTGTTGGTTCAATAAAATCAAAGGCCACACCAGCTACTTTCCACTCTTTACCCGGATTATTTTCTACCAACAACTTGTAAAAAACGGCTTGCCGCCAGTAATCGCCACCGACTGGCAATTTAGGGTTCGGGCGTGCCAACTTTGCGTTTCTTTTTTCAGGATTTCCTGTTTTATAATCCCATATATACACCTCTTTGTTGTTGAATTCTATCTTGTCTATTTTTCCTTTTAATCTAAGGCCCTCAACAATTACGTTACGCAGAGTCTGCTCCAGCAAAACTACCTTGTTAAACGTGCCTATAGATTGCTTGTAGTAGTTGGTAAGTATTTCTATACCATGTTCCAACCTGCGGGAGAACTGCTCCCTGGTAAAGTACTGACGGTTGCGGTTCATGTACCACGTAAAATCTTCCACAAATTCTTCTGCCGAAGGAAACACGTTACCTGACGACTGCATTTTTAAAAATAGCTTTTCCAAAGCATGATGCACCGCTGAACCAAACTCCATTGCTTCGTTCTTTGGCGATGGTATGCGCACTACATGACCAAAGTAAAAACCTAAAGGGCAAGTGAGGTAACTATTTAAGGCCGAGACGCTCATAACAAAGCCAGCCACAAACCGGTTGGTTATTTCATCATCCAGGTGCGCTACTTCAGGTGCAATGGCGGGGCTGAAATGAAGAATAGAAAACTCTGAAATGGTTTGTTGATCCAGTACTTTTTTCTCTCGCGGCAAATCGGCACCTTCGGCCATTTCTACTAAAAATTGCGATGGTTCTAATTCTTTACCATCATCTGTAAATGCGGCAAATGAAAGATATAGATGCTTTTTAGCACGGGTAAGTGCTACGTAAAAAAGCCGGCGCAGTTCTTCTAAATCGTTACCGGAGGCCGATGATAGAAACAGCGTATCGGGGAAAGAAAAGCCTTTATTTGGTTTCGATTTTTTTTCCCAGGTGTTGCTGTTTAATCCACAAAAAAATACATGGTCAAACTCCAGCCCTTTCGATCCGTGACACGTCATGAAATTTACCCCCCGTTCGTTGCCTGCAATCTGCACCAGGGGAAGCAACAGTTTTTCTCTGCGCATTAATTCAAGCCCATTCAAAAATTCAGAAAGTTCTAAAAAAGGGTGTCTTGCAGTTTCGGCCCGTACGTGGTTGTAAAACCCATCTACCACTTGCAACAGCCAATGCTTTTCGGAATGGTTCATTATATGGGTTAAAAAGCCTGCTTCTCTTATTACTTTTTCCAGCAGCCCTTGCAGTGTTTGATTGGAAACAGCTTTAATAAGTCCTTCCATTACCTGCACCGTTTCGCAAAGTTCTTTACAAATACCAGCGTCAAATAAGTCTCTGGGCGCCTGTGCTTTTTTTTCGCAAACCCATTGCCTTATTGATGTTTTTTGTCCTTTATAAGCCAGCTCCGAAACCTGTAGCGAAGCTTTTGCAACTTCAATAGCAGGAATGCCGAACCATTCAAAATGCAAGATTTCAAACAGCAAACCATCGCCACTAAATGGTGCATCGTGTTCGGCAGCTAAATACTTCAGCACCAATACCAACTGGCGCACCAGCGGCTGATCTAAAATGTTTAACGAGCGTCTGGAGTAAAATGGAATACCTTTTAACCGAAAGTGCCGCGCCAGCTCATCGCCGTATTTATTTTCTTTGTAAATAACGCCTATTTCGCTTCCGGCAACGCCGGCTGCTAACAATTTTTCTATGTGCAATACCAGCCCAATCATTTCTTCTTTTTGAGTTTGGTATTCTTTAATGTGAGGTGTATTAGGAATAAGAAATTCTGACTCGGGAACGGCACTACCCAATTGCTGGTTAGCCGCTACAAGATGCTTGCTTAACCCTTCTATTTTATTTACCAGCCGCTCCTGGTTTCTGTCTATCAATGTTTTAGAAACATCTAAAATAGGCTGGGTAGAACGGTAGTTGCTGGTAAGAACAACGGTTAATAGATCTTTTTGAAAACCTTCGGCAAAGGCTTGCATGTTTTCGATGTTGGCGCCTTGAAAACGATAAATGCTTTGGTCGTCATCGCCCACCACAAAAACGTTTGGTTTATCCCAAAAAGAAATAAGGTGTTCTACAATTTTGTTTTGCGAGCCTGACGTATCCTGGTATTCATCAACCAAAACATATTGAAATTGTTCCTGGTAATTGCGCAGCAAACCTGGATGTTTAGTAAACGCATCAATAACCCACAAAATCATATCGTCAAAATCGTAGCGGTTGCGGCTGCGCATTATAGACTGAAAGTTTGTAAACTCGTTGCAGGCAGCGCGCAGCCGTTCCATTTTTTCGCGTTGTTCTTCAATTTTATCCAAACGTACGTCACCCTTTTTAAAGCCTTTGCTGGCGCGCTTGCACATGTATTCGTCACGGTTGGGTAAATCGTCCAGATATTCATCTATTTTATTGCAGATGTGGTCGCCCGTCCAGCCTTCCTGTTTCATTAAAGAAAAAAGCGCTTGCAGGTTGGAGCTTTCGTAATAAGCATCGTTTCGATAGCGTTTCAAAGCGTGGTTTTTTGGAAAGCCGTCAATCAATTCTTTTAATAATTCTATACGCTCCAAATCGGAAATAGGATCAAGTGTGGTTTTTTCAAACAACCCTAAATTCTCCTGAATCACGTCGTTGCAAAACGCATGAAAAGTATAGATGTTTACGCGGTAAGCATCGGGGCCAATAAACTGCTGTAACCTGCGACGCATTGCCATTACGCCGGCATCGGTGTAGGTTAAACAAAGAATGTTGGCCGGCTCTACCTGCGCATCGCTCAAAAGAATTTTTCCAATGCGGGCACTTAGTATTTGTGTTTTTCCTGTGCCGGGCCCGGCAATTACCATTACCGGGCCTTCAATAGCATCAACGGCTTTTTGCTGTTGTTCGTTCAGGCGGTTGTATTCTTCGGTAAACTTTTTAAGCAATTTATCTTTGGAGGTCATAACATTTTGTATTTCGGATAGAACTTTAAGTGCCCTTATCAGCAGCGCGGCATTAAAAAGAATAAAACCGAAGGTAGTGCCTTTTTGCTAAGTTTTTGAGTAAGGAAAAGAATGATTTTGAGTAGAAAAAGGACTGCTGTTGGAGTTTCTTTTTCAAAGGTTTTTGGTTTACTGCAATGAGCAG
>JBBSRB010000143.1:0-7124 GCA_038243445.1 Chitinophagales bacterium
CGTATGGAATTCTTGGTCTATCGCCTGTTGTAATACTGTTTGCAAAACGTACAAATCCTCGTGAGTGCAAAATATATTTCAATAAGTCTGGGTTAAATACATCTCCACAATCAAGTATTATAAATTCACCTGAACAAGCTCCTTCAAATTCCGCTCTGTAAACTTTATTTAGGTAAGGACGCATTCTTCCATACAGAACCTGATTTGTTTTAAAGAGATTACCTGAACTTTTAAATTCTTTAAAGTCGTATAAAAAAGATGGTTTCAAAGTATGTGGTTCAATGCAATCCATTCCAATAAATTTTGCATCTGGATATTCTGTTGGCAAAGCCTTTGTTGTTTTCTTTTTTGCAACAGTTCCAAGTTTCTCTATTCTCCATCCTTCCGGCAACTCACCTTCCTTCACATCTTCATTCGTTAGCTTACCTTCAAAAGCCCATTTTAAAACAGCTTGCCGGTAAACTTTTAATTGCTGTTGTGCAGTTTTTAATTCTTCAATGCCTTTATCTAATTCGCTAAAGAGTTCTTCTATTTTGGAGACGATTTGTTGTTGTACTACAAATGGGGCAAGAACAAAAGAAAGACCTTGAAATTTTGACTTATTTAGGATTGGCAGCGTGGTCGCTGAAGCATTATCCTTTATTGATTTTTGAAATACAGGACCTATAACTTGATAATAAACAAAACTTACATTAACATCTTTAGACGGGATAATAGCATTGATTTGTTGATTTGAAGCACCTGCTTTTCTTATTATACCAGTCTTACCAATTGTTGCCCCGATGCATGTAACGAGAATAGAATTTTCAGGCAAATACCTTGCATGTTTAATACCGGCTTCCGAAAGATTATCCTTAGCAACGCGAACATTATAACCTGCCTCTAAATCTGTCGGTTTATAAAATGGATAATCATTGGAATAGAAAGATGCGTTTTGTTTTGAAGGTGTTGAACCGGTTTCAATTCTACCTATACAGCTTACATCAACTACTTTCCAACTCTCTGGTATATCCAATCTTTCAGTCATTTATTTTCCATGTTTTTCATTGTTCAATATTGTTAACCAGTACAAGAGTGCGACGCAACAGATGTTTCTTAGTAGCACAAATGTTTAGTTCATAATTTTCTTCATGCCCCAGCCCTAAAGGGAGAAGAGGGAAACCATTGCTTGCCGAGATTGCTTCGTTCCTCGCAATGACGGAGATTCCTCCTTCGTCGGAATGACAGCCTCGTTACGCTACCAAGCTCTCATTCAATTCATCAATAATCTTATCCGTCTCCTCGCCGAATAGTTGCCACATTTTGCCGAGCCCGCCCTCTTTGTTAAAAGGGTCGAGTTCAAAATCGTCCCTTTCAACATGAAACGAAGCCGCAATGTAATCCTTTATCATCCGCAGCCATTGTACCTGTTCTTCGGTGTACTTGAGCGTGCCTGCCTGCTTTTTAAATATCCAGTCCTGGAAATTCTTATCTACCGTTTTATCGAAAGCCGTAAGTTGTTGATCGGCTCCGCTTACCTTGCGTACCAGGCTTACCAATGCAATCAATTCGCCCTTTGGTTGCCCATTTGCCTTTTCGAGTTGCTCATAAGCACGCCATACTTGCCAAGGCGCAAGTTGCGGCTTATCGAGCTTTAGCTTTTCTACCAGGTCTTTTATCATGGTGTACGTTACCTCGCGGCGGCGATAAGGTTGCTCATAAAATATTTGCAGCACATTTATCTCTTCTTTGTGCTGTTCTATCCATGCGGTAAAATCATGTATTGTGCTTTGGGCTAAAGCCTTGTTGTCTTTCACCCAACCGGCGTTGAGTATTTCATCGGGGTTAATGTGGTCAATAAACTGGTCGTGCTTTTTACGCACATCAATAATGTAGTTGCGCAGTTCGTAATCGTTGAAAAGGGCGGTTGCGTCTTCTACGAGGGTTGACAGTTGCTGGTTGACAGTTGACTGTATTACATCCGGAGGGGAATCAGGGTTTTCAGCCTTAATCTTAAATTTTACATTTTCAATTGTATCCGGGTCATACGCATTCAGCAGTTGCTTCACCACCTGGTTGATTGTTTTGCCACCTGCCTTCTCTGCAAAAGCTGCTTTCTCTTTGTCGTTTATTTGCTTGTCTAACCTGATGAGCCTGTTAGCTAAAGTGGACAACATGTCTTCATCATTATTGCCCATGGCAATGTGTTCGAGCACTTCTTTTAAACTTAAGCCGGGCGCCTTTTCTAATGGTCGGCTGTCCGTTTTCTGGCTCCGTTCAACACCAATGGCATCTATAATTACAAAGTGATCTTTGGTGGTTTTAGCTGCTGGTGTACCAGAACTTCTGAGTTCTTCGAGGCTGCAGGTACGTGTGCCCCTGCCTTTCATTTGCTCGTAATAGCTGCGGCTTTTTACATCCCGCATAAACAACAATACCTCCAGCAGTCGTATGTCGGTTCCGGTTGCAATCATATCTACTGTAACAGCAATCCGTGGGTAATAAGACATCCTGAATTGTTGCAGTACTGTTTTAGGGTCTTCCTTTTCGGGTCCTTCGCTGGTGCGGTAGGTTATCTTTTTACAGAACTTGTTTTCTTCAGCAAACTCGCGGCGAACAATTTGGATGATGTCATCAGCATGGCTATCGCTCTTGGCAAAGATGAGCATTTTGGGGACTTCGAACTTTCCTTCAGCATCTACCCTGTCAGGAAACATTACCGGTAATTGATCTCTTACTGCCTGTACGATTAGTTGTATCTGGTTAACGTTTACAACTTTATTATCCAATTGTTTATTACTGTATTCAACATCTTCATCCAGTTGGTTCCAAAACTTTTTGCGGGTTAGTTTTTCCCGGGTATCAATATATTCACCCAAGGAAATCTTTGATCCTTCTTTAGTGATCTTTGTTTCTATCTCGTACACATTATAAGGAACGAGTACGCCGTCTTCCACTGCCTTCTTATAGCCATAATCAGATACGATGTTCTTTTCAAAATAGCCAAAGGTGCGGTTGTCGGGTGTGGCAGTTAATCCAATTTGAAAGGCATCAAAATAATCAAGCACCTGTTTCCATAAATTATAAATGCTTTGGTGGCATTCATCAATCACAATAAAGTCGAAAAACTCCATCGGTACGGCGGGGTTGTACACAACAGGCAGTGGTTCTTTGGGTTTCCACCCTTTCGAACCTGGGTCTTCTTCTTCATCACGTTCATCTAACTCTGTTCCTTTTAAAATAGAATACAACCGTTGAATGGTGCTGATGTAGACCTGGCTATCCGCCGGAATGAAGGAACTGTTTAAACGGGTTACGCCATAGAGTTCCGGAAACAGCCGGTTATCATCCTGCGGAAGAAAGCGTTTAAATTCCTGCTCTGCCTGCTCACCCAAATTTCTTGTGTTTACTAAAAAGAGTACACGCTTTGCTTTTGCAAATTTCAACAGCCTGTAAATGCTGGTGATGGCTGTAAATGTTTTACCGGAACCAGTTGCCATTTGCACCAATGCTTTTGGCCGGTTCTCTCTGAATGAGCCTTCTAAATTTTTGATAGCCGTGACCTGGCAATCACGTAAACCTTCAGGTTGTAAAGCGGGTATATCAAATACCCTTTTGCGTAAGGTTGCATCTTCTCTTAACCACTTCTCAAATGTTTCGGGGCGATGGAAACTAAAGACAAGACGAGAACGTGGTTTAGGATCGCGGTAATCAGTAAAGCGGGTTAATTCACCTGTGCTTTCATATACAAAAGGCAAAGGAGCTTTGTTGATGATGTATTTCAATTTTGCCGCAGCATATTCTGAAGATTGATCTTCATGTACCGTAAGGCGAACGCCCTCCTCTTCGCGTTTAGCTTCAATAACACCAACTGCTTTTTTATTTACAAAGAGGATATAATCGGCCGGACCAGTGTCTGTAGAATATTCGCGGATGGCAATACCCAAACCGGCAGCGATATTTTTCTGCTTATAGCTTTGCACCAGCCATCCGCTCCGCAGAAGTGCGGAATCGATTTTATCTCGTGCAAGTTGTTCAGGATTCTGGTTCAAAGCAGTTTATAGCACTTAGTCTGGGTACAAGATAATAAAAATGTTTATTATACTTTGAACTACGCTTTCTGTTGAAATTTTATCCTTAAAAAAATAGCCTGAATACTATAGTGCTGCTTTTAAGTTGGGGTATGTAAACTGAAAGGCATTACTACAACCGATTTTGACTATTCAAAGCCGGGATGGTCGAATGTGGCGCCGGACAGCCCACAGGCTAAGCCGTTCAAAAGAAATGAGGTTCTACCCTCACAGATAAATAAAGAATAGTTTTTAGTTTTTAATTATTTGATAATTGGTATCCCTGGTGTTTCTACACGGGGAGTTTTTACATAAAATTAGCCAGGCATCTACCCGGCTAATTTAAAATCGCTCCCCTTTTTGCTCTACACCAATCTAAGTGATTAGTTCTCAGCTATAAAGCGGAGACTGAGGGATTCGAACCCTCGATACAGTTTCCCATATACACACTTTCCAGGCGTGCTCCTTCAACCACTCGGACAAGTCTCCTGTTTTTTACAAGGCTGCAAATTTAAGCTTTTTGTTGAGGTAGCTGAAACAATTTACAAGCGTTGGCAGTTGTTAGCCGGGCTACTTCGGCAACCTCTAACCCTTTTAGTTGTGCAAGGCGCTCTGCAACATACCTAAGGTGTGCAGGCTGGTTTTGCTTGCCTCTAAATGGAACCGGCGCTAAATAAGGTGAGTCGGTTTCTAGAATAATATGCGGCAGATCAATGCCTTTGATGGCGTTATCTAATCCGCTGTTCTTAAATGTAAGTACGCCACCGATGCCTAAGAAAAAGCCTAATTCCACTATCGTTTCGGCTTCCTGCGCCGTGCCGGAAAAGCAATGAAAAACTCCGCGCAAACCAGTGTATTGTTTTACTACCTCAATGCATTCGGCAGTTGCATTGCGTGAATGTAGTACAATAGGAAGGCTATACTTCAGCGCCCATTCTATTTGCTGGTGAAGAGCTTCAAACTGTTGAGGGGCAAAGCTATTATCCCAATAAAAATCAAGGCCCGTTTCTCCAATAGCTACAAATGATTGCTGCTCTAACCAATGCTGCACTACCGCCAGCTCGGTCTTAAAATTCTCTTTAACCGAGCACGGATGTAGTCCCATCATAGCACGGCAGGCATTGTAATCTTTTTCCGACTGCAACATTTGTGCATGCGTGCCAGAGTCAATGGCAGGCATTAAAATAGTTTCAACACCCTTTTCTGCAGCGGCGCTTATTAGCTCCTTTCTTGCGGCGTCAAACTCGGGTAAATAAATATGGGCATGTGTGTCTATAAGGTGCATAAAACAAAAGCGTAAAGAGCAAAACTGGGGAAAATAATTGAAACGAAAACGTACCACTCCTTTTCAACGGTTATCCAAGCCGATCAGCATTTTATTTAAGTGAAATTCTCAATTCATTTAGCATTGCTTTTAGCAGCGTTCTTCTTCCACCAAAAGGTTCAAAAAAGGGGTTTGCTATAGAAAACACTTTAAAAAGGAGTCAATACAATTATTGATAAATAAAAGGTTGAACTTCAATGACTTAAACGCAAACACAAAGTATAGAAAAGCGTTAAATCTTATTTTTATAAAAGTTGATGGTGTAATTACTTTGAAATGAATTAAAATTTCTTCTTACCTTTAAACCAGTTTTCATAGGGTACGGATTAAAAACGGGCCAGGGTTTCTACCCCGGCCCTACTTTTTTGTATTACTTTCTCTTTTAATGATCAATTACTTTGCATTTGTATCCCTGTTCCAATAAAAAATTTAACGTCTTTGGTAGCGCGTAAGCCAGGTTTCGATATGCTTTTTCGCTGTCGTGAAAAACAATTACAGAACCGGCACTTACATTTTCTACTACTTGCTTCCCACATTTTTCCGGTGTTATAGAAGCATCAAAATCGGCGCTCAATACATCCCACATAATTACTTTTACCGGCACGTTCATCGCCTTTTCTAAACCTTTAAACTGCTCCCTTGTTATTCTTCCATAGGGCGGCCTAAATAAACCCGATTGAATGTGTTTGGCTCCTTCATTTACATCCTTTAAATATATTTCAGCAGACACTTTCCATCCGTTTACATGGTTGTGGGTATGGTTGCCCGTTGTATGCCCCTCGTCTAAAATACGCTGGTAAACTTCGGGGTGCTGCACTACGTTTTTCCCCACACAAAAAAAGGTGGCCTTTGCATTATATTTTTTTAGTTCATTTAAAACCCAGGGCGTTATGGTTGGGTGCGGACCATCGTCAAAGGTTAAAAACACATTGCCTTCTTTTTTTGAAAAACTCCAATGGTATTGCCGAAACATTTGTTTTAAAAGCCAGGGTGTTTTAATAAAATACTTGTGCATGCTGCCCAAAGTTAAGCAGCCAAATTTTGCGCAGAGGCGGATCAAGCGACACACCTGAAGAAATATTACTTTTGCCGCAGTATGGAAAAGAAAGTCCGGGTACGTTTTGCGCCCAGCCCCACCGGCGGCCTGCACCTTGGCGGTGTGCGCACCGTATTGTATAATTATTTATTTGCCAAACAATACGGTGGCGATTTTATTTTGCGCATAGAAGATACCGACCAAAGCCGTTATGTGCCGGGGGCAGAAGAATACATATATCAAACGCTGTCCTGGTGCGGGTTAGAGCCTGACGAAAGCCCGCAATTGGGCGGACCTTTTGCACCCTACCGCCAAAGCGAACGCAAAGAAACGTACCGGAAATATGCAGAAAGATTAGTAGATCAGGGAAATGCTTATTATGCTTTTGATACACCGGAAGAGTTAGAAAGTATGCGTCAAAGCTTACGTACAGATGAAAATCCAAATCCGCAATACGATGGAAGTGTTCGGATGAAAATGCGTAATTCATTAACCTTATCAAAAGAAAATGTTGACGAGCTGTTAGCGCAAGGCACGCCGCATGTAATCCGTATAAAAATGCCGCAAGGAGAAACGATTTCGTTTACCGACATGATCAGAGGCGAAGTAAGTTTTGATACATCCTTAGTTGATGATAAAGTATTGTTGAAAAGCGATGGTATGCCCACCTATCATTTAGCCGTTGTTGCAGATGACGCGGCCATGCAAATAACGC
>JBBSRB010000144.1:0-7044 GCA_038243445.1 Chitinophagales bacterium
CTATTTTTGATAGGTCTAAAATGTCGTTGATAAGCGTTAACAGGTTTTCGCCAGATGAATAGATGTAATCAATATATTGAGATTGCTTTTGATCGAGGTCGGTTTTTTTCAGCAAATTGGTAAAGCCTAAAATAGCGTTCATTGGCGTTCTTATTTCATGGCTCATGTTGGCCAAAAACTGTTCTTTTAATTGCGCCACTTCTTTTATTTTTTTCTCCGATTCGTTCAGCATTACAATTACTTTATGCTGCTGCCGCCCTTTATTTATGAAGTATAAAAATGCAAGTGCGCAGGCTACTGTGGCCAAGGCAGCTAACACTAAACTCCACATGCGAGAGCGGGCGCCCGTGGTTTCTATAGAACAGATAATTTGTTTTTGCTGCAATTCAAAGAGGTTATCTAAATTGTTTACCCCTGCCAAAATACTATCGCGTAAGCCTTGCCCTTTACCAGTTATTATTACCTGTTCGCCTGCCTTTTTTCCGCCTTCTTTAAGAGCTAATAAAATTTCGTCGGTGAAAAATAGCTTGCTTTGTACAAGCGTGTTCAGCAACTGCAGATCGTTTGTTGAAAAGCTATCGCGTAGCTGCATTGTTAGTTCTGCAGACCGGCTTTTTAAGCTCTTTATTCTGCCGGAAAAGGAGTCCAGGTGTGTTATATCGCTTGTAATTACTGCGCCGCGAACATCACTTTCCACAGTTAATAAATCAGCTTCCAGGCGGCGTAAATTATTTTGTGCTTCTACTGAGCTAAGTAATTGCCGGTTTCGTTGAATTAGCTGCTCGCTGGCTTTTCCAGAGGTAAACTGAATGAAAACAATCAGTACAACGCCAGCCAAAAAAAACCACAACGCCAGATATTTGGAAGCTCCATTTTCCATGCTATGTGTAAAATACAAAATGATTGGTAACGGAAAAGAACTTCCTGTTGGGTTGGATATTATTTTTCAAAAAACCTTTAAAAAAGGGTCAATGGTAAGTGTTTTGTACTATAAAAGATTAAGCCGTTTGTTTAGCCCACCGCGGTACGTGTCGGCAACGGGCACACTTGCCTTTCCAATGGCAATAACACTTTCCTGAATAAAATCTATTTTATTTAACGATACAATATAGCTGCGGTGTACGCGTATAAACTTAGGTGCGGGCAGTTTTTCTTCAATTGATTTTAGCGTGGAGTGCAATACATGAAACTTTTGCGCTGTATGCACTTTTACATAATCGCCCATAGCTTCGAGGTACATAATATCATCTACACTAATGCGTTTTAAAACGCCATTGTCTTTAATAAAAACAAACTCCTGTCCGCCGATTTTTACTTCTTGTTTATCGCTTAAAAAAACTTCGTTGGCACGCTCTACAGCTTGTAAAAACCGGGCAGTGGTAACAGGTTTAATTAAATAGTCCACCACGTTCAGTTCAAAAGCCTCTACAGCATACTCTTTTTTGGCAGTGGTGAAAATGATAAGTGGTTTTTTATTGCCGAGATTTTTTATCAGTTCAAGGCCCGTCATACCGGGCATTTCCACATCTAAGAACACAAGGTCAACCGGCTCTTTATTAATGGTGTTATAGGCTTGCATAGCATCCTCGCATTCCTTTACCAGTTCCAGATCTTTTATCTGGCTCACCAGTTGTTTCATAGCCATACGGGCCATCTTATTATCGTCAACTATTAAACACTTCATTACTTATTACGCTGTTTAACAAATTTAGCCCTGAAGTAACAAACAACTATAAATTTTATAATGTAAAAAGCCGATTAGTTTAGAGCGGCTTTTTTGGTAGAGCGGCTATTTATAAAATACCAATTACCGGCAGTGCTTTTTGTTGCACCAGCAGGTTAAAGGCCGGCACATCAGTTTGCATAATGTTTTTCAAACGTGCCAGTTCTTTATCAATATCGGCAGCTAAAAATGCATATACTTCCCGCACCTGTTTGCTGGGCGCAAAGTTGCCGCTGTTGGCCGCATCAAACACACCACTTAGTTTATCGTTTAATTTTATGGGATAATTCAATACATCCTGCCCGCTTTTCGCTTTTGTTTGGTACAATGCTTCTTCAATAGCTGTAAGCTTTTTGTTTATGCTGTCTCCTGCAGCTTTTACTTCTTTTGGTATTCCTTTTCCCTGCCTTGATACAAACTCGTTTATTTGCGTACGAAGCGTACGTATGTCTTTAATTGCTTTTTGTGTTTCGTTAAACTTGCCTAAAATTATTTGCAAAAATTGGTGCTGCGCTTCGTAGTCTGCTTGTGTCGCCTTGTAATTAGGGTTGGGTTTTATGGTAAACGGCACTTCAACAGAATCTTTTGCTACCTTAAAACGGGCGAAATAAGCGCCCGGAGGCGCTACAATGCCACCAGGGTTTCCGTTCCATAAAATCATTCCTTCTATTCGCTCCGCTGGCGGATAAACAAGGTTCCAAACAAACTGGTTCATTCCTTTACTTACCTGCACTTTATCGCTTGCTTCTTTTGCATCGGTGCTGAATGTTTTAACCACTTTATGGTTTTCGTCCATAATCGTTACCCATGCTTTTGACGAATCAGACACTTCTTTTGCAAAGTAATTAAACACCACACCGCTTGGTGGATTAGTACCGGCATTTCGCGGCGTTCCAAATGAGCCCGAAAACCGGTTGCCTTGCATACGGTGAGCAGGTGCTACATCAAATACGTGGAGGTCTTTAGAAATGATGGCCGCATTCATCTGCTGCAATACGCTTAAATCGTCCAGTACATAAAACGATCGGCCTTGGGTAGCTACAACTAAATCGTTTTCTTTTATGGTTAAATCGGTAATAGGCACCTCAGGTAAATTCAATTGAAAAGACTGCCACGTAGCTCCATCGTTGTACGAAATGTACATACCGTATTCTGTTCCGGCATATAACAAGCCAGGCCGTTTTTGGTCGGCACGCGTAACTCTTGTAAAATGGTTCGGCTTTATACCCGTGATTATTTTTTTCCAGGTTTTTCCGTAGTCTTCCGTTTTATAAATGTAAGGTGCAAAGTCATCGCTTTTATATCTGGTGCCCGTAAAATAAGCACTTCCTTTTTTAAAAGGATCTATATCAATTGAATTCCACATCATCCATTTAGGCGCATCTTTTGGCGTTACATTATCCCAGGTTTTTCCGCCGTTTTTACTTACCGAAACAATTCCATCGTCGCTACCCGTCCATAGCAAGTCTTTTTCTAAAGGAGATTCTGTTGCTGTAAAAATGGTAGAATAATATTCAACTGATGTATTGTCTTTCGTAATTGGGCCGCCGCTGGGGCCTTGCTTGCTTTTATCATCGGTAGTTAAATCGGGAGAGATTTGTTCCCAGCTTGCGCCTTCATTTTCTGTAACAAACAAGGCATTGCCGGCCGTATATAAACGCCTGGGGTTATGGGGCGAAAAGAAGATGGGAAAGTTCCACTGAAACCGATATTTCAACACATCGGCTCCGGCGCCCATTGGGTTATCGGGCCAAACAGAAATAGCCCTGTTTTCGCCTGTTTTATGATCAAGGCGCGAAAGATAACCGCCGTAATTTCCACCATAAACAATGTCGGGGTTTAGCGGATCGGCCACCACATAGCCACTTTCGGCTCCTGCAGTTGGTTCCCAATCGTTTTCGGTAATAGCTGCGCCAGAGGTGCGGCTCTTTATACGGAAAGTGGAATTATCCTGCTGTGCTCCAAGTATACGATAGGGGAAAGAATTGTCGGTTGATACACGATATATTTGTGCGGTCGGCTGGTTCATATACGTGCTCCAGTTGGTGCCGCCATCAAAGGACACCTGGGCGCCGCCATCATCGGCAACTATCATGCGGTTACCATTTTCTGGGTCTATCCAAAGATCGTGATGATCGCCGTGCGGGGTGTTTACTGACTGAAACGTTTTGCCCCCATCACGGCTGCGCATAAAGTTTACGTTTGGCGCATAAACAAGGTTTTCGTTTTTGGGATCAATAAATACTTTGGTATAATACCAGGCGCGCTGGCGAATGTTGTTGTCGTTGCTGGTAAGTGTCCAGCTTTTGCCGCCGTCATTGGAAACAAACATTCCGCCGGCCGCATTTTCTAAAATGGCATATACTTTATCGGGGTTAGACGGAGCAACCGCAACGCCAACAATGCCCCACACGCCTTTTGGCAATCCTTTATTGTTTGTTATGTTTTGCCAGGTTTCGCCTGCATCTGTACTTTTCCAAAGCCCGCTGCCTTCGCCACCGCTTTCCAACGAATACGGTGTACGAATAACGCGCCAGGTGCCGGCATAAAACGTTTGCGGATTTCCGGGTTCCATTACTAAGTCCGATGCGCCTGTTTGATTATTTACATATAAAGTTTTTTTCCAGTTTTTACCGCCATCAGTGGTTTTATAAATTCCGCGCATTTCGTTAGGTCCAAAAAGATGTCCCATTACTGCTGCCCACACCGTGTTTGGGTCGCGCGGATGAATAACAATACGTATAATATGACGGCCATCTTTTAAACCAATATTTTTCCAGGTGCGGCCGCCGTCTTCACTGCGCCACATGCCGCCCAAGCCTTCGCTTACGTTTCCGCGCATGGTATTTTCGCCTTCGCCTACATACAAAATATTTTCATCGGAAGGTGCTACCGCCACTGCACCTATAGTGCTGCCAAAGAAACCATCCGAAATGTTTTTCCAGTTGCTTCCTCCGTCGGTTGTTTTCCAAACACCGCCACCGGTAGCGCCAAAATAAAAAGTATTTTTATCCTTATAACTTCCGGCAACCGCTGCACTTCTTCCGCCCCGGAACGGACCAACAAGCCGATATTTCATGGTAGAAAAAAACACATCGTCCTTGTTGGTTGCAGGTGTATTATTTTTCTGTGAAATACAAGAGACTGACAGCAGGCAGAAAAAGAATGTAACTATTTTGTACATGTAAAAATGATTGAAATGGAAATTTACTAAATAGGGGTCAATCTGTTTATAAAAAATTTTCTTTTGCAAAAGTTTTCGTTTGGTTTTGCACTACTATTAGGTGAATGTATGAACGTTCTTGTGAGGTACGAGCGGCTTCTCCATTTAATTTAAACCTTCTTTTCCTTAATCAAAAATTGAAGTACAATGGGAATGGCTACATCCATTTTCGCGGCTAACGCGTAAGCTAAGGTGTTTGCCTTTTGCCTATTTCTCTATTACGTTGGCTGACTGGTAATTTTTCCACTTCAAAGCCTGTTGTTCCGACCATCGTAAGTCAGGCAATTACAAAAAAAGCACACCAGTGGCATTCTTCACATAAAAAAACTAAAAGGTTTTGGTCTCTTTGTCCAAACCTAACTTTATCAGCTCTTTTTGCGTAGGTGCATCAAACTTTTTTATTATTTCTGCATGCCGTTTTGTTGCGTCCACCAATTCCTTTTCTAAAATGGTTACCCGTTGCATTTGGAGATTCGAAGGGCGTGCTTCCTGCGTAGCAACTGCAGCATACACTTCGGTTATACGTTCCCTTAATTGTTCTTCATCAGCAAATATTGATTTTTGTTTTGATGCCAGCAGTGTGCCTCTTAACGTTTCTAACGCAGAATGATATTCATTCAGCAAGGCCAGCGCCTTGGGATCTTTCACCTTAGCAATATACTGCTTTAGCTCTGCTTGTTTTGTATTCACCGCTTCTACCTCCGCGTATAATTTGTTGTGCAGGTTGTACAATTCCATTGCCGTTTTATATTGCACCTTACGATCTTCTAAAGAAAAATTTTTGTTTGCTTCGTCATGCACCAAGGTCAGCTTTTCGGTATATTCTTTATCGCCAACTTTTAGTTTTATTGTATAAATTCCTGGCAGAACCATCGGTGCAATAAATCCGGCATTGTCCACCTTTGTTCCACCTCTTGCCACTTTAGGTGGGTTCATGCGCAGGTTCCAGGTGATGTTGTTAATGCCTTTGCGTTTGGTACCCGGTAAACTTTGCACCATTTTTCCGGCAGGGTCGTATATTTCTACCTTTACATCTCCAAAATTAATCCGGTCTTTCAGGTAATATTGAAGCGGTGCAAATGAGGGCGGATTACCACCGTTCCATCCGCCCGTACTTGGGAACCCTCCATCGCCAAAGCGGCCCATGTTTACCGGCATTGGTTTGTTTTTAAAGAGATGAACCTCTTTATCTAAAATAGTTGCTGTTAATTCCCGCATGGGGGTAATATTGTCAATAATAATAATGCCCCGGCCATGTGTTGCCAATACTAAATCGTTTGTTGTGGGATGAATTTGAATGTCGCGTACCAGCGCATACTCAGGCACTTTGTTTTTCATTCTAAACCAGGTTGCACCGCCATCGACAGACGCAAAAAAGCCCATCTCTGTTCCCAAAAAAAGCAAGTCTTTATTTAAATTATCTTCTTTTATTTTATGAGCAAAACCGGTGAATTCTGCACTGTTCAACTTCGTCCATGTTTTACCACGATCGGCAGAACGTGCCACATACGTTTTATGATCTCCGTACATGTGGTTGTCAAATGTGGCATACACCACATCTTTACTAAAACGACTTGGTTCAATACTACTGACCCAGGTTTGTTCGGGTATGCCAGCGGCTGCATACGATTTTGCTACGTTCGTCCAAACTTTACCGCCATCGGCAGTATATTGTAAGTTCCCATCATCAGTTCCCACCCAAATCATTTTTTCATCTAACGGCGATTCTGCAATGGTAAATATGGTGCAGTGGTTTTCGGCTGACGTATTATCGGCACTAAGTCCGCCGCTATTTTCCTGCTCTTGTTTCTTTTTATCATTGGTGGTTAAGTCTGGCGAAATGCGTGTCCAGTTAGAACCCATGTCTGTTGATTTAAATAAGTACTGTGCACCGCAATAAAGATTGCCCCCATTTTTTGTTCCCGTATGAATGGGAGTATTCCAGTTCCAGCGCAACTTATCTTCTCCAACACTTTGTTGTGGTTTGATGGTAACGCTTTTTAATGTACTCAGATCAATACGGGCCATGTTACCGCCCTGGTATTCGGCATAAGCTATACCCTTTTTTAAAGGATCGGGCAGCACCCAAAAGCCATCA
>JBBSRB010000145.1:0-6903 GCA_038243445.1 Chitinophagales bacterium
AACATCGCTTTGTAAAAGTCTTTGCCACTTGTTGATGGTGGCTGTCCAAAAATATGTTTCTCCTATCTTTATATAAGATTTGCGTATATACACATCTTCCGCATGCATGCTCCAAAGTTAATATGGTTCGTGAGGACACGAACCAAGGCGGACAGGTCTTCTTTCGCAAGGAGGCTTTAAAATTCTTATTTGTTCTTTCTAATACACAAAAAAATTAAATGCTAACGTGTAGCCCTAATTCCGATCTGGTGATGAAAAATTAAAAACAAACAAAAAACACTTCCAAAAGGGGTAATGCTCCCTTCACTTCGCCACCTCAATTTTTACCTTTTTACCCTTCACCCGATGTTCTTTAATTAGCTGCAGCGTATGACTGGCTTTTACCTTTCGGATGGCTACAAACGAAAAAAAATCTTTTACTTCAATTAAGCCAATATCTTCCTGTTTTAATTCGCCGCGGTTGGATAGAAAGCCTACGATATCTATTTTATTTACCTTGTCTTTTTTACCGGCGCCAACAAACAAAGTAGTCCATTTTGGTTTTTCAGGTAACGTAACTGTTTCAGGTAATTGAATCTCTGTTGTTTCTTCAGTAATGTATGACGGCAATTTTTCATCCGACGATAATATTAATATGGCGGTTCCACTTGCATCCATTCGGGCCGTTCGGCCATTGCGGTGCGTAAACATATCTTCGGTGTGCGGCAAATGATAATGAATAATGTAGCGGATGTTTGGAATATCTAAACCTCTTGCAGCAAGGTCGGTAGTTACTAAAACATTGGTGGTTCCATTTCTAAATTTACAAAGAGCAGCATCTCGCTCCTGCTGTTCCATGGCACCATGGTAAAACTCGTTGTAAATGCCTTTATCAGAAAGCCATTCGCTGGTGCGTTCCACCGACTCGCGATGATTGCAAAAAATAATGGCAGAACGGTTTCCTAAAAAGCAAAGCAATTTAAAAAGTGTTTCCAGTTTGTCTTTATCGGGCGACTGTAATGTTTGAATAGCCAATGCCGGTCCTTCATCTCCTTCAGCAGGTAAAAAGTTTAAGCGTGCAGGGTCTGAAAGGTTCAAAAAAGGGGGTATTTGTTGTAAATCGGTGGCAGATGTAAGTACCCTTTTTTTAAGGTTTGGCAACGATCCTATAACAAACGAAACTTCGTCTTCAAAACCCGCTTCAAGGGTTTTATCAAATTCATCTAAAACAAGGGTTTCAATGGCATCTGTAGTTATATTTCCGCGGCGTATATGATCGGCTAAACGCCCGGGAGTACCAATAATAAGTGCAGGTGGCTGAATTAAGTTGTTTTCTTCTATTTCGCGTTTATGTCCGCCATAACAACAAGTTACTTTAAAGCCTGTTCCCATGGTTTTAAAAACTTGTTCTATTTGCATGGCCAGCTCACGCGATGGTGTAATAATTAAAGCCTGAGTTTTTTTATTTTCAGCATGGAGCAAATCTAAAACAGGCAGCAAAAAAGCAACCGTTTTTCCCGAGCCTGTTGCAGAAAGTAACACAACATCGCGGCTGGTTTTATTTGCATCTATAGAAGCTTGTTGCATTTCGTTCAGCGCTTCTATACGTAAATTGGTAAGAATATTTTCGAGAGCGTACTGTTTGTTGGCCATGGCTGCAAAACTACTAAAGTATGGGCAGGTGAATTTTGAATGATATAAGCAACTGTTCACGGTTCACCCTTTGTCATGCTGAGCCTTAGCGAAGCATCTTATAATGGTATGAGATGCTTCGTACCTCAGCATGACAAAAAGTTGCTATTTTACTTGCTTACTGAAAAAAAAAGTACCTTTTACATCCCATAACAGGCAGAATACAATAAATAGTTTATCGGTCTAAAGTTGAGCTTTAACATAGAGGCGTTCAAATCTTCAATAGTTCAACAAATTTTTTACCTGCAAAAAACTTACACTCTAATGCAATCTTCCGCAAAAGGATCTGCAAAGAAACACCCGACTTGCGGTTACCTGCCGAATACTGTTGCCAACTGTACAAGAGTGCGACGCAACAAATGTTGATGGTAGAAAGGGTGTCGGTTAACAAATTGCTGTTCCCTTTGCAGTCTGCCTAATTTTGTTCATTTTCGCACCACTAATTTCAATAAAAAATATGTGTGGCATTGTTGCTTATATTGGTTCAAGAGAGGCTTACCCGGTAATTTTAAAAGGTTTAAAAAGGCTTGAATACCGCGGCTATGACAGTTCGGGCGTGGCGCTTTTAAATGGTGGATTAAACGTATATAAAAAGAAAGGTAAAGTGGCCGAATTAGAGGAAACACTTGTGGGCAAAGGCTTGCATGCACATATTGGCATTGGGCATACGCGCTGGGCTACGCATGGCGAGCCAAGTGATTGCAACGCGCACCCGCACTTGTCGAACAGCGGCAAGCTGGCCATGATACACAACGGCATAATTGAAAATTATGCACAGCTAAAAACCGACCTCCTTCGCAAAGGATACACTTTTAAAAGCGATACAGACACAGAAGTGCTTTTAAACTTTATAGAAGATATAAAAATAAGCAACAATTGCCCGTTGGAAGAAGCCGTTCGCATAGCGCTGAAACGCATTGTTGGCGCCTACGTAATTGTATTGATAGATGAAGAAAACCCCGACGTGTTAATTGCCGCACGCAAAGGTAGTCCGCTGGTGATTGGCATTGGCAAAAACGAGCACTTTCTGGCATCAGATGCATCGCCTATAATTGAATACACCAAAGAAGTAGTGTATGTAAACGATTATGAAATTGCCATTATTAAAAAGGATGAGCTGATTTTAAAGAACCTGGGAAACGAGCGACAAACACCTTTTATTACAAAGCTCGATATGGAACTCGCAGCCATTGAGAAAGGCGGCTACGAGCATTTTATGTTGAAAGAAATTTTTGAGCAGCCCATAACTGTGCGAGATTGTTTACGCGGCCGATTAGATGCCGATACGGGAACCATTACCATGAGCGGTATTGAAAAATACATTGACCAGATTATTGCTGCCAACCGGATAGTTATGGTTGCCTGTGGTACCAGTTGGCATGCTGGTTTAATTGCCGAATATATTTTTGAAGAAGTGTGCCGCATTAATGTAGAAGTGGAATATGCATCTGAATTCCGGTACCGTAATCCAATTATTAATAAAGGCGATGTTATTATAGCTATTTCGCAAAGCGGCGAAACCGCCGACACATTGGTGGCGCTTGAAAATGCAAAAGCAAAAGGCGCTATTATTATTGGTGTGGTAAATGTAGTTGGTTCTTCTATTGCCCGACTTTCTGATGCCGGCGCATACACTCATGCAGGACACGAAATAGGCGTGGCTTCTACAAAAGCGTTTACGGCACAACTGGCGGTGCTTACCATGATTGCTCTTAAAATTGGATATAAAAAAGGTACATTTAACCATCAGCGTTATATGGGTTTGTTAAAGGAATTGGATGCCGTTCCCGAAAAAATAGCCAAGCTGCTGGAAGGTGTAGAACATATAAAAAACCTTGCGTTAAAATACAAAGATGCCCGTGACTTTTTATTTCTTGGGCGCGGGTATAATTTTCCGGTAGCACTTGAAGGCGCTTTGAAGTTGAAAGAAATCTCGTACATCCACGCCGAAGGCTATCCGGCAGCCGAAATGAAGCACGGTCCAATTGCTTTGGTGGATGATGCCCTGCCGGTTGTTATTATTGCCACTAAAGATTCGTATCACGAAAAAGTGATTTCCAATATGCAGGAAATCAAGGCAAGAAAAGGACAAATAATTGCCGTAATAAACGAGGGAGATGAGCAAAGCATGGCTGTGGCAAACGATGTAATGATTGTACCGGATGCCGATGAAATTATAGTGCCTTTATTAAGTACTGTTCCGCTGCAGTTATTGTCGTATTACATTGGTATTGCAAAAGGCATTGATGTAGATAAGCCCCGAAACCTGGCAAAATCGGTAACGGTGGAATAAGTAGTAGTGAATAAATTACAGAAAAGAATATCGAACAAGGAATGAAGAAGATAGAAAATGTTCAATACTCAATATGCAATTGTCAAGGCTCCATTTCCCGAACAGCAAATATGCTTTACAGCGCCTTTTTCCGCATTGGTTTAGTGATCTTTATCTATAAAGGAAGGAAAGTAGGATGCCAGCGCTTGTAAGTAGTTAGCAACAACACACCCAACTCTACAAACACGAAAGAGGACTACAAATTGTAATGACTCTTGCTGTGCGTGTTGGCGGACAAATGGTGAGCGCCGTTTGAATTGTTTTTGAAAGTTTGCATGAAAGGAGATTGCTTCGTACCTCGCAATGACGTACTACGATTAGAAGATTGCCTCGTATTTATTAAAGATTATTAATGTGACTAACGAATTACCAATAACATTGAAACTTAATTTGAACAACCTCTCAATCAAAAAAGCAACATCTTTAGCACATAAGAATCTTTCAATCCGAATTTACAACGCATCTAATTAAATGAAAAAAATACCAATAAAAGCGCTCGGCTACAACTTTATTCCACAAGAGTATTTGCCCGAAGGAGCGGATGAATACCATCTGCGGAATATCCAAAATCACAGTGGCATCAACTATCGAAATCTTAACGCGTACGAAATAGAAGTGCTCGTACGCAACCGCAATACAGCCGATGATTGGAACAGGCTTCAGGTGTCCAACGAATTTGATCCGGAATTGGTAAAAGGGTGCAAATTTTACGGGCTTGTGCGCATTGGAAAACTAGAACCAATAGCCTTACAGTATCATAATGTTTGCCTTCCGGTAGGCTTGTACAACAGCACTATTATCAGTTCTGATTTTGGCGACAACGTAGTGGTAAATAATGTTACGTACATCTCGCACTACATTATTGGCAATCACGTAATGCTATCTAATATTCACGAGCTACATGTAACCGATCACGCAAAATTTGGAAACGGTATAATAAAAGAAGGCGAAGATGAAGACATAAGAGTGTGGCTGGAAGTGTGTAACGAAAACGCCGGGCGTAAAATATTACCATTTAACGGCATGCTTGCAGGCGATGCGTACCTGTGGTCCAAACACCGCGATAACACGGTTTTGTTAAACCGCTTTAAAGAGTTTACCGAAAAGTTATTTGATAAGCAACGCGGTTATTATGGTAAAATTGGCGACCGCACCGTTATTAAAAATACAAGCATTATTAAAGATGTTTGGGTGGGCTCCGATGCCTATATAAAAGGTGCAAATAAATTAAAAAACTTAACCATCAATTCATCGGCAGAAGCACCATCACAAATTGGCGAAGGGTGCGAGTTAGTAAACGGAATAATTGAATACGGCTGCCGTGTTTTCTATGGTGTAAAAGCGGTTCGTTTCCACATGGCTTCTCAATCTCAACTAAAATATGGCGCCCGCCTAATCAATTCTTACCTGGGAAGTAATTCTACCATATCCTGCTGCGAAGTATTGAATTCCTTAATTTATGGAGCACACGAACAACATCATAACAACTCGTTTTTATGCGCCTCGCTTGTAATGGGACAAAGTAACATTGCTGCCGGTGCCACCATCGGGTCTAACCACAACAGCCGTGCAGCCGATGGTGAAATAGTGGCAGGGCGCGGGTTTTGGCCGGGCTTATGTGTGAGTTTAAAACACAATTCAAAATTTGCCACCTATACGATGATTGCCAAAGGCGATTACATGAACGAACTAAATATTCCGTTGCCGTTTAGTTTGGTAAGCAACGACGTAGCAAACAACCGGCTAGTAGTAATGCCTGCTTACTGGTTTATGTACAACATGTATGCCCTGGCCCGAAATGCAAATAAATATATAGACAGGGATAAGCGAACAGAAAAGATTCAACATATTGAATATAAATTTTTGGCTCCCGACAGCGTGAACGAAATTTTTGCCGCACTGGATTTATTAAAAAAATTTACAGCAAAAGCCATGCAAAAAAAGGGGTTACTTATTGGTGAAATAACGCCTGATGCTGCCGAAAACTTCTTGGAAGATCCGGCATTGCTTACACCTGATTTGATAATTACAGCCGACGGTTTTGAAAACAACGGCCGACCCGTACTACTTACCAAAGTGAAAGAAGCTTTTGGCATTTACAAAAAGCTGATTGTTTATTACGGACTGCAAAACATTCTTGCGTTTATAGAAAAAAACGCTTTTTCTTCGTTTGATGAATTAGGCTTGGCGCTGCCCGAAACTCCAGAAAGAACGACTTGGCAGAACATTGGCGGCCAACTAATGCCCGAGGCAGCGGTAAACACCCTTTTAGACAGCATTTGCAGCGGCAGTTTTACAAGCTGGAACAACGTACATGCGTTTTACCAAACAAACAGCGTTGTGTACCACCAACAAAAGCTACAGCATGCATTTGGATGCTTGTGCGAGCTTTTGAAAATCGACAAAGCCTCCTTTACGCCGCAATTATTTACAACACTGTTGCAACAAACGGTTGATACGAAGCAATGGATGGTTGAAAACATTTATGCTTCGCGTGCTAAAGATTATAAAAGCCCGTTTAAGCAAATGGTTTATGATAACATGAAAGAAATGGATGAAGTGGTTGGCGCCCTGGAAGACAATGTATTTATTCAGCAACAAGAACAAGAACTGGAAACATTAAAGAAAAGGGTAGCTGCAATAAAAACCAGATTTAATTTATAATTGTTTTTTAAATTTTAGCCACCTCTAAAACCTTTAAAAAAGGGTACTAAAAATCGCCAGCACCACCGCTTTCAGCTGCGGCTTTAATAGGGTTTTTAGAATGCCTAATACCCTTTTTAAAAGGTTTTTAGTTCTTTTTCCAAAAGCCAGCGCTTACTTTTTTCTAAAAAAGATGCGTACCGGCACGCCAGAAAAATTAAAATTTTGTCTTAGTTGATTTTCGAGATAGTTGCGAT
>JBBSRB010000146.1:0-6897 GCA_038243445.1 Chitinophagales bacterium
AGGTAGTTCGTGAGCAATAATCTCTGTCTCGTGTAAAATGATTTCGTTGCTTCCTCCGTCTAACTGTTGCATTGAAGTAGGTTCTACCAATTGCTCGGCCAACACTTCCCTGATCTTTGGCAAATCGTTAGGAGAGTTAAGTCCAAAATAATCCATGAAGCTTTTTGATGTTTCATAAACCAGCGGATGCCCTGGCGCTTTTTCATTTCGGCCAGTAATTATAATGAGTTCTTTTTCCAATAGCTTCTGCACGCTATAATCGCAGCTTACGCCTCGTATAGATTCGATTTCTCCTTTGGTGATTGGTTGCTTGTAAGCAATGATGGCCAAAGTTTCCAGGGCCGCAGCCGAAAGCCTTTTTAAAAATTTTTCGCCATTGAGCTGCGCCACTGTTTTATGAAAGATTTTTTTGGTTACAAACTGCCAGCCGCCGCCGCTTTGAAGTACTTCAAAAGGATAAAACTCCGAGTTGTATTTTTCCACTATACCTTCCAGCGCTGCTGCTACCAACGCTTCTTCAACCTTATCATCCATAAAACCAAAAGCATTATTCAGCAGTTCTGTCAGTTCTGCCGAACTCAGCAGCTTATCGGAAGCAAAGATGAGTGCTTCAATATGCGGAATTAAAAAGGCAACCCCCTGACCACCGGTTGGGGAACTTAGGTCGGAGTGTTCTTCGTTGTGCGGCATTTTTATAGGTTTTGGTTGTTGTACTATGCTTTTTTGAACGTTTTTTTAATATTATGATTGATGTGTTTTTGAAAGATTAGTATAGGTTATTGATGGCTGCCTTGCGGTAGAGAAAATGTACCCTTTTTTGAATGTTTTTGTGTGAAGAGTAAGCGTTAAGTTTTGCTATTTTATCCTCTATTGGCTTGAGTAATTTCTGATTTTAAAAACCCTCAAAAAAGGGTCATCTCTGTTAGGGAAAGGTGCTGGCCTGCGCCAGCAAGACACACCGGAAGTGATTACAAAAGCATCGTTATCTAATCACAAAAAATAAAAACCGATTTACAAGAGCATAAATGAAAAATAAAGTCATTCCCACCTAAGTTCCCCCACACGGGTTATGAGGCTTTATCCCTGCAACGCAGCTGCGCCGCTTACAATTTCGGTAAGCTCGGTAGTAATAGCTGCCTGACGTGCCCGGTTATATGAAATTTTTAAACTTTTAAGAAGTTCATTTGCGTTTTCACTTGCTTTATCCATTGCCGTCATCCGGGCGCCGTGCTCCGAAGCATTTGCATCCAACACTGCTTTATATAACTGAGTATTTAAAATTTTGGGCATTAATTCGGCCACCAGTTCTTCTTTATTCGGGTCGAAAATAAAATCTGCTTTTACCGTTGCTGTTCCGCCGGTTGCTTTTGGAATTGGCAAAAACCGCTCGGTTGAAAAACGTTGCGTGGCTGCGTTTTTAAATTCAGCATACACTACTTCCACCGCATCAAACTCTTTGGCTACATACGCTTTTACGGCAGCTTGCGACGCCGCCTGAACAACTTCAAACGTGAGGTTTAAAAAAATATCTTTATGCGTGTCGGTAACGTTGTAATTGTTTTTCAAAAAATGCTCGTATCCTTTTTTACCAATGCTCCAAATAGTTACATGGCCGTTGGCAAACTGACTGCTGTATTTATCCTGAATGGTTTGCTTGGCGGCTTTAATAACATTAGCGTTGTAAGCGCCGGCAAGTCCGCGGTCGGATGTAATAACAATCAACAATACGTTTTCTACGGTGCGCTCTGTAGCCAGCGGATTGCCACCTTCTATTTCGGTGCTGCTTACAATATTGCTCAGCATTTCCTGCAACTTTTTGGCATACGGCCTCATTTGAATAATTGAATCCTGCGCCCGGCGCAATTTAGCAGCACTTACCATTTTCATGGCTTTTGTAATTTGCTGTGTGCTTTGCACCGATTTAATGCGGTTCCGTACTTCTTTTAACTGACCAGCCATAGCTTTTTAAAGTTTACGATTGTAGATTTTGGGAGCAGATTTCAAGTTTATTCCCGACTTTCGGGCGCAAAAGTAAGCTATCAAAAGCTAATTTCCATACTTTCAAAAAGGGCAACAAAGAGATCTGAAAAGGCATCAAAAAGGGGTGTTTTAATCTTTTAAATTAAACGAGCGCCGTATGGAGTAGGTGGCAGTGAGTCTACCAGCCGCAGCACCCCTTTTTTGAATGTTTTTTGTTTGTTTAAAAATAATTTGCAGGTTCACTGGTCCATTTTCCAGGTTGCTTAAGCTTTCTTGTTTAATTACAAGTACGCCTTTTTTTACTGTATCAATGGTATTTATGTCGTTGCTGATAAATGCCGTGTCGGTTAAAATAAGGTGCACCGGCGAATTGTTTTCTAAACCCGGCAGGTTTAAAATAAGTTGTTTTCTGCTAACTGAAAGAGGAAAACTGTCCAATGTAAATAGTTGAAAGTCAAAAGGTCTTTCCTCCCTGGTGCCATCTTCATCAATAAATACAAAGTTGTGGCCACCCTCAAATTCATCGAGCCTTTTTTGCACTTCGTAAAACCATCCAATCTTCCCTACGCTGTCGGCTGCTAACGGCTCTCCATCAAACAATAATTTCGATTGATCTTTTAAAAAAATGCTGCTGCCCGTTTTCCCTTCTCTTCTAAATTGCGCCCTGATTGTAACTGCCTCTTTTCCTTCCTCGGCAGAAATTTTATATTCTTCGTAGATTTCAATGCTACTTTCAGCTTTTGTGTTTTCATCTTTATTATTGCAGGCGGCAAAGCCACACAATGCTACCAACACCAAAAAAAATTGCTTTTTCATAACGCCACGTTGCTATTTAAAAAGATTAATAAAAGGGCAAAAATAAATTTAAATCAGACTTAACCTTCTGCAGTTTGTGGCTGCCTATAACAAAGTGTAAAACAATTATCTTTGCAGGCTATGTCAAATTGGCTTTTAAACCCTTTTAGCACCTTTTTTGACACTTTAGCAAAATCTGATTCTATAATTAATAGTAGCAATACCCAATAAAACGCATTATGGCTGGTATATTTTCAAAGTTATTTGGCGGCAACAAGTCGGAGAAAGATGTGAAGGTGATTACGCCGATTATTTCAAAGGTCAATCAAAACGTAGAAGCTTTTAAGAATTTAAGCAACGATGAACTAAGGGCAAAAACAAGCGAGTTTCGGAACCGCATTCAGGATCATTTAAAAGATATTGACCGGCAAATAGAAGAAACCGCTAAAAAAGCCGATGAACTTACATTTACCGACCTGGTGCAAAAAGACAGTATTTACCAGGAAGTAGATAAGTTGAAAAAAGACAGGCTTCAGAAAGTTGAAGAAGTACTTAAAGAAATTCTTCCGGAAGCATTTGCCGTGGTGAAAGAAACAGCGCAGCGCTTTAAAGAAAACACGCAGCTTGTTTCTACCGCTACCGATTTAGACCGTGAACTAAGCATTAACAAAGACTATATAACCATTGAAGGAAACGATTCGGTTTTTCAAAACACCTGGACAGCTGGAGGCACATCTATTACGTGGAACATGGTGCATTACGATGTACAATTAATTGGTGGCGCGGTACTGCACTCGGGAAAGATTGCCGAGATGGCTACCGGCGAAGGTAAAACACTGGTATCTACGTTGCCGGCATATTTAAACGCACTTGCCGGCGAAGGCGTGCATATAGTTACTGTAAACGATTATCTGGCACGACGCGACAGCGAATGGAACGGACCTGTTTTTGAATGGCTTGGCTTGCGTGTGGATTGTATTGACAAGCATCAGCCAAATAGCGAAAACCGCCGAAAAGCTTATGCCGCCGATATTGTGTATGGCACAAATAACGAATTTGGTTTTGATTATCTGCGCGATAATATGGTGCATTCGCCCGAAGAAATGGTGCAGCGCAAACCCCATTTTGCAATGGTTGATGAGGTAGATTCGGTTTTAATTGATGATGCCCGTACACCGTTAATTATCTCTGGCCCAGTGCCTAAAGGCGATGACCAGCAATTTCATATTTTAAAACCCCGGGTACAATCTCTTGTAGAATCGCAGGAAAGGTTGGTACGCGGTTTTTTAAACGAAGGGAAAAAGGCCTTTGCCGAAGGCAATGACGACCCAAAAGGCGGCGGGTTGCTGCTATTTAGAGCCTATCGTGGATTACCAAAATACGGTCCTTTAATTAAGTTTTTAAGCGAGCCAGGCATAAAAGTAAAGTTACAAAAAAGCGAGAATTATTACCTTGGCGATCAGCAGCGGCACATGCCCATTGTAGATGAGGCTTTGTTGTTTCATATAGACGAAAAAAACAAATCGGTGGAGCTGACCGATAAAGGAATAGCAGCCATTACACAAGGCGGCGAAGATCCTGAATTTTTTATATTGCCCGACATCAGCGTGCGGCTGGCAGAAATTGAAAAAAGCGAGGATGCTACAGAAGAAAAGCTGCATCAAAAAGAAGCCGTTCTTAACGAATACGCACAAAAAGCCGAACGCATACACAGCGTACAGCAACTATTAAAAGCTTATACCCTTTTTGATAAAGATGTGGAGTATGTGGTAATAGAGGGTGCTGTAAAAATAGTAGATGAGCAAACCGGCCGTATAATGGAAGGACGGCGCTACAGCGATGGGCTTCATCAATCAATAGAAGCAAAAGAAAACGTAAAAATAGAAGCCGCTACGCAGACCTATGCTACTGTAACGCTTCAAAACTTTTTCCGTATGTACCACAAACTTGCCGGTATGACGGGAACCGCAGAAACAGAAGCAGCGGAATTATGGAGCATCTATAAATTAGATGTTGTTAGCATCCCAACAAACGTTCCGGTAATTCGTAAAGATTCGCAAGACCTTGTATACAAAACCAAGCGCGAAAAGTTTGGTGCCGTAATAGAAGAAATAGAAGCGCTGCGCAATGCGGGCAGGCCAGTACTAGTAGGTACTACATCGGTTGAGGTAAGCGAATTATTAAGCCGGGCTTTGCAGGCAAAAAAAATTCCGCATAACGTGTTAAATGCCAAGCAGCACTTGCGCGAAGCTCAAATTGTAGCCGAAGCAGGTTTGGCAGGTGCCATTACCATTGCAACAAACATGGCAGGCCGCGGTACCGATATCAAGCTTGGGCCTGGCGTAAAAGACGCCGGCGGTTTGGCCATTATTGGTACTGAGCGCCACGAAAGCCGTCGCGTAGACAGGCAGTTGCGTGGACGTGCAGGCCGCCAGGGCGATCCGGGCACCTCGCAGTTTTTTGTTGCCCTGGAAGATGACTTGATGCGCATGTTTGGATCTGAACGAATAGCAGGCTTAATGGACAGGTTTGGTTATAAAGAAGGAGAAGTGATTCAGCACAACATGATTACCAAATCTATTGAGCGGGCGCAAAAGAAAGTAGAAGAAAACAACTTTGGTATTCGTAAGCGATTGTTAGAATATGATGATGTGATGAATCAGCAGCGGAACGCCGTTTACGACCGCAGAAATCATGCACTTTTTGGAGAACGTTTAGCGCTTGACATTGACAATGCGTTTGCGGTAACCGCCGAAGACCTGGTTTATTCTTTTAAAGAAAGCGACGATTATGAAGGGTTTAAACTGGCTTGTATTGTAAATTTTGGTATAGATCTTCAAATAACCGCAGAAGAATTTAAACGCACCGAACAGGTAAAACTTACCGACAGATTGTACGAAGAAGCTACTGCCGCCTACCAGCAGCACAAACAAAATATCAGCCACCAGGCAGTGCCCGTTTTTAAAAACATTCGGCAAACGCAAGGCTCGCATATTGAAAACGTAGTGGTGCCATTTACAGATGGCCGCAAAGGAATAAATGTATTAACCAACTTAGACAAAACCCTTGAGACAGGCGGTGAAGAATTGAGCAATGCCATGGAACGCAGTATTACGCTTTCTATTATAGATGAAAGCTGGAAGGAGCACCTGCGGTCAATGGACGACCTGAAACAAAGCGTACAAACAGTTTATTTAGAGCAAAAAGATCCGTTGGTTATTTATAAAGTTGAAGCCTACAACTTATTTAGACGAATGAGCAGCGAAGTAAATAAAGAGATTGTTTCTTTTCTTTGCCATGCTAATTTACCCATTCAGGAAGAGGCACCGCCTCAAATGCTTCGCGAAGCACGCATACAAAAAACCGACATGAGCAACATGCGGGCGAATAAAGAAGAAATAGACGCAGCCGGCAATGATTATGCAGTTAATGAAAAAGATTATTACGACCCAAGCGGTGGCGGCACGGCTGTAAAGCAAGAGCCGGTAAAAGTAGGACCAAAAATTGGCCGTAACGATCCTTGCCCTTGCGGCAGCGGTAAAAAGTTTAAAAACTGCCATGGGCGAGAAAATTAAACCTTATTCAAATTTATAAAAGACGCCTTCCGATTGTCGAGGCTTCTTTTATGTAATTGCTTCTGCAGCTTATGCGGATATTTTTTTCAGCAGGACCTATAAAGCATCAAGGCTTTTCTAAACTTTCCAAACATCGAAGATTCTGCAACATTAATTGATTAGTAAGATTATAGTTGCTACCTAAATAACCGGCGAACGTAAGAAAAAAGATGGATTTGTATTACATCAATCTTCAATCCTGTACCCAATTGGTTTGAACGAGTAATTATTGGACATCTCTGCAGAGCAGGCGGTCATGCCTACAATCAAATCCATACGCGCCTCCAACTTTATACCCTTTACTGAAACAATCGTGCCTATCCCTTTTGGTATAATATAGATTGAAAAGAGTATAAAATGGCTTAAACAAGATTAATACTTTTCTATAATTCTATTTCCCCATCTAGTCTTTTTAAGAGCTTAAAGTGTTGCTTTGCGGCTTTTAAATAACGCGAACCTTCTTTATGTTTCCAATAAGGAATGCCATCTTTGTGATTGTATTTTGAAA
>JBBSRB010000147.1:0-6885 GCA_038243445.1 Chitinophagales bacterium
AATGCCAAAGGAAATATAGAACAGAACATTTGCCGCTACTATAACGGCCAGCTTTGCTTTATAGCTTGTTAGTGCATGAAAAAGAAGAACGACAATAAAAACAAAAACTATAAAAAAGATGCTGTCCGGCGAAAGATTCATTATTGCGCATCCGATTTAAATACTACCTGCAGCTTGTTTAGCTTTTTAAAATAAATTCCTTTATCAAAATCAACTTGATGCGGTACTAATTCAGGCCTGATATTTTTTAAAGCCAATGCTTTCAGCAAAGCTGTGATTTCTACCCTTGCTATGCGGGAGCCAAAACAATAATGCGATCCATGTCCAAATGCCAGGTGCGGATTTGGTTGCCGAAGTTGTAAAGTATCCGGGTCGTCAAATACCAACGGATCTCTGTTGGCCCCTATAAAAGAAAGAAACAACCATTCGTCTTTATTCATTACGGTTCCATCTTCCAGTACAATTGGTGCATTTACTTTTCTGCTGGTGTACGAAAGCGGCGCCGTCATGCGTAACAGTTCTTCGGTTAACACCGGTGCTAAAGAAGGATCTTTGCAGACTTCTTCCCAAACGTGGTGCGCTTTTGAAAGTTCTAAAAGCGCACTGCCAAAAAAGATAATGCTTGTTTCTATTGCAGAAAAGAAAATAAGGGTTAAAAGCGAAACCATGTCCTCGTGTGTCCAATCCGGTTTGTTTTCTTTTACGTGGTGGCAAAGCCGCCCAATCATACAATCAAGAGAGGGGTTTTGTAATTGTTTATCGAGATGAATATTCAAGTAGTTTTCAAAATTTTCAAACTCTTTATTGATCTCCGAAAAGTCGTACATATTTGCAAAAGGCTCTGTAACCCAGGCCATTCCTTTCGACCAGTTTCTTAATTTTTCTTTATCGCTTAATGGAAAGCCCAATACCTGCGCAATTACAAAAATGGGCAGTTCTTCCGAGAAAGGAATCCAGTCGAATGGCTTATTCAGCGGAATATTATTTACGGTCATCTCTACAAACGTATCTACAGCTTCCATCAATTCGCTTTGGCGCCAGATGGCAGTAAGCAAGCTCCTTAATTCGGTATGATGCGGCTCATTTGCAAGCACCGGCCAACGGCGTGTCATTCGGGCCAAACTTGGAAAATCTTTATCTTCCACGTTAGCCGCTTCTCTTTTTTGTGGAAACACTTCTGTCAGTTCCAATACACTTGTGTTTTCGTGGTCCAGCAACAGCTTCACTGTTTTATAATCAATAAATATCCGGTAACCATTAATGGTTCGCAAATCTTTTACACCGCGCAAGTTGTGCAAATAACCGTGCAGGTTTTTATTGTACGCCCGGTCAAACGGATTCCATTTTTTAGCCCAAATTTCTAATTCCTTTTCTACGATTGTGTTGCTATCCATGTGGCCAAAGTTTTAATATCAGGAAATTCCCAAAAAATAGTCGGATTTACTTCGCGGCCCCATGCTTGCTCTAAATCGGCAGCCAGGGTTACTGTAACAATAGAATCTAGCGAAAAATAGGAAAAAGGCATTGAGGTATTAATGCTGTTTACCGGTTCTCCGGTTTCTTTTGCAATAGCAGAAGAAATCCATTGTTCCCAGTAAGCAGCATCGTGTTGTTGGTTAAGCATGCGAATGTTTATTTTTTTGTAACGATGTATAAATAGAAAACTGGTCGTCCTCGTAGCGTTGTTTGTTGGCCTGGCGCTGTACTTTACCGCTGGTGGTTATCAGCACTTCGGTTTTAGGCACTAAAACAATATCAAATAAGGAGATGCCGTGTTCTGTAAAAACGACACCACTTATTTGCTGAATTAACTCGTTGTAAAAAATTTCAGAAGGTTTTCTAGACACTTCCTGAACCAGCACAATTTTCGGTGCTCCTTCTATATCTACCTGGAAGGCTGCACTGCGGCCAAGCGGTTCCAAAGGCAATGCTTCTGTTACACAATATTCAATATCCTGCGGATAAATATTTTGTCCATATACCTTGATCAGATCTTTTTTTCTGCCCGTAATAAATAGGTGATTATTCTGCATAAACCCCAGATCGCCGGTTTTAAGCCATAGCATTTCTTCTTCACCGTTACTTTTCTTTACAAAGGTTTCGGCTGTGGCTTTATCATTTTTCCAATAACCTTTATGTGCTACAGATGGACTATTTACCCAAACTTCGCCAATGGTTTCTTCTGGTAAAAAATTAGAAAGTTCGTCTGCAATTTTTACGGTAGTTGAAAAACCGGGTAAGCCACAGGTTACAACTTCCTTTCCGCTATCTTTTGTTTGCAATTGATGCGCTACTAAATTTTCTGGTTTAATAGAAAAGAAAAAAAGCTCTTCATTTACTTTACTAAAAGTTACCCCCAGTGTAGCTTCTGCCAAACCGTAACAGGCAATATGCGTTGAAAGCGGATAACCTAAATGGCCAAACTTTTGCGAAAAGCGTTCTATTGTTTTCCATTGTAATGGCTCTGCTGCATTATACATGATCTTTAAATGGGTTGCCGGGTACATTTCCAGTTCTTCGACTTTTATTCTTTTTGTACATATTTCATATGCAAAGTTTGGTGCGCCGATGTACGTAGCCTTAAACTTATGTATTGCTTTTAGCCATAATAATGGCGTTTGTAAAAACAAAACAGAAGGAATATGCACCGAATTAAACCCTGTATAAATTGGCTCCAGCAAACCATCCACCAATCCCATATCATGATAATGCGGGACCCAGCAAGCAGAACAATCGCTGCCGGTTAAACTAAATGCTTTTTGAATGATTGCGCAGTTAGCAGCAAAGTTTCCGTGTGTGATAATTATACCTTTTGGTTGTGCAGTAGAACCGGATGTGTATTGAATAAGGGCAATATCATCGGCATTGGGAAATGTGGGGGAACGGCCGATCTCCGGACATTCACTACTCGAAATTTTTTCCCACCAAATAAAATCAAAAACAGATTCATCAAAAGAAGAAAACTTTTTACTGATGCGGTTATGCGTTTTTTCAGGGATAATGATTTTAGTAATACCATCACGTAAAGCCATTTGCTGCAGCCGCTTTAGTTGTGCAGGACGCTGCGGTACCGGGCAGGGCACAGCTATAATACCTGCCAGCCAGCACCCGAGCAACGCTTGAATAAAATCTTTTCCATTGGTAAAAAGAAGCATTACCGGCTCGCCGCCAAAACGTTCTAATGAAACGGCTAACGACTGGGCTGATTTATAGAGTTCACTAAAAGAAAGAAAATCAACATCCAACTCACTGTTTTGAACAAACGAAAATCCTTTTTTATTTTGGCTGCTGTTTAAAGCATGATGAGAAAGCGCATGTACTATTGTTGGATAAGTTGACAACATAATTAAATAAAATTAATACAAATCTTGTTTGTTTTGAGTAACTTTTATGTTATGGGACCACAACAGAAAATCATTCATTTAAAGCACGGTTAATGAATTTAAGCAACGGTTGCAATGCTTTACATGCTGCAACTGTTTTTTTGTGCAGTGTTGCTTTTGTTAGTTCATCATCATTAAAAGGGGCCTCGGCAATAAAGCTTTTTAGTTTTAAATATGCAATAGCGACATTGTCTTTTTGATACCCTTTTGGGCATGTTGCCAGGCTTTGATCCCCGCCTTTATACAAATCGCCATACCATTTTTTAAATGTTTTTTCATTTAAGATGGCTTCAAATTCGGGCCAGTTATAATCAATTTCCTGGCGAACATTTTTTACCGTAGTGGCATCGGGCAGCCACAAACCACCGCCTACAAAGCTCCCTCCCGGTTCGCAATGAAAATAATATCCGGCAAAACCCGATTTGCGCCCACCCATTTTTATGCTTGCACCCATGCCCGTTTTGTAAGGCGTTTTATCGTTAGAAAAACGAACATCGCGGTTAATACGAAAAAGACATTGGCGCGCTATTGTACCCGCAATTGTTGTGTCCCATCGCTGTAAATCGTCAATCACCAATTGAATAAAATTTTGAAAATCTATACGCGCCGCTTCGTATTGCGCCCGGTGCGCATCAAACCAGGGCTTGTTATTATTTTCTTTTAAGAGAGATAAGAAGGTTAGTGTTTGCGGCTCCAGCATGGGGATGAGAAATTGATAATTAATAATTAAAGATGAAGCGCGAAAGAACGTAAAAACATTTAGAAAACGGTTTGAATTACAACCTATTTAAAATTACTGGTTGAAGTATTAAAAACCTTTCGAAAAGGGTGTTGGGCAGCTTATAAAAAACCAAAATCTATACGGTTTGAAGGTTTGCCCCCGGGCGGGAAAGCGAAGCACAAAACCCTTTAGCAGTTTGTTATATTTCGTTCAAATTTTGTTGAATGCAATATGAAGTTATTTTTTGAATTTGGTCTTCTTCGTTAAATTCGTAAAGGTCGGATGCAGATACAAATGACACCCGTTCATTATCTTTTAAAAATTCTGCTGTACCATTTACAACTACTTTTTTATTTTCTTCAATTACGTTAAACGTTTCAAATTTCGTTGTTACAGACTTAAAGTAAAGGGCAACTTGTTTGCAGTTTTCAATAATTGCTTGTTTGCCTGTAAAAGTGTCTTCTTCAACTACAGTCCATACAGCATTGTTTGCGATGAAGCCATAAATCTTTTCAAACTCTCCCTTTGAAAATGCTAAAGATTTTTCTTTGTTATTCATCAATAATTGTCTGTTTGTTGAGTTGTGGATGTCGCTTTACAACGACTGCTAACGAGGTTTAAATCGTTCCTAAATCTTATCTATTCTATGAGAAAAACAGGTGAAAAAGGGTCTATTTACCATCCTGATCCATTTCATCACTTTTGAAAAGAACCATTCAAAACATTCAAAAAAGGGGTGCTAAACTTCTCCTATCATTTTCAAAAATTCATCTTCTGAAATAATACGAACGGAAGTAATTTTTTTTGCTTTTTCGAGTTTGCTGCCCGCATCTTCCCCCACAATTAAATAATTTAATTTAGCGCTTACGCCCGAAACAATGGTTCCGCCCCGTTGCTCTGCCATTTCTTCGGCTTCGCTCCGTTTTAATTTTTCTAAAGTGCCTGTAAACAAAAACGTTAGTCCTGCTAAATTGCCCGCGGTAGCCAATGTTTTTTTTTCGTTTGATAAGTGAAGTCCAAGGCTTTCTAACTCGCCCAAAAGGGCAATGTTATCCTTATTTTGAAAAAAGGTATATATGCTTCCGGCAACTATCGGCCCGATATCTTCTAAATTTTTCAAAGCTTCTTCGTCGAAGGTTTGCAGTTGTAACAAATGATGAACCGCATGCGCCAGCGTTTTGCTGGTAGCTTGACCAACAAACCGAATGCCCATCGCAAAAATAAGTCGGTGCAATGGCTGCCCTTTTGATGCTTCAATGGCTTCCCGCAACTTTTCTACTGATTTGGTTTTAAAACCTTCAAGCTCTTCAATCTTTTCGTAGTCTAAGGCATAAATCTGCGGAATGGTGCGCAGCAAACCAAGTGCGTAAAACTTTTTAATATTGGCTTCTCCCAAACCCCTGATATCCATAGCGTCTTTCGATACAAAATGAATTAACCGCTCCAGCACCTGAGCCGAACATTGCATGTTGGTGCAGCGCCACGCGGCTTCTTCGGCAACGCGGTACAATTCATCGCCGCAGGCGGGACAATTTGTTGGAAATACAATGGGAACTTCATCGCCCGTTCGCAACTCGGGCATCGCTTTTACAATGTACGGAATTACGTCGCCGGCACGTTCTACCAGCACCGTATCGCCAATGCGCAAATCTTTTTCTTTAATGGAGTCTTCGTTAAAAAGCGAAACCGAAGAAACCGTAACACCACCAATGGGAACAGGTTTTATTTTGGCAACAGGCCCTATATTTCCGGTGCGGCCTACCTGGTATTCTACCCGAAGCAAGCGGCTGGTGGCTTGCCGCGCTTTAAATTTATACGCCATGGCCCAACGCGGATGATGGGTAGTCATGCCCATTCGCTCTTGCTGAAGGAATGAATTGATTTTTATTACCAAACCATCTATTTCGTACGGCAGGTCATCGCGCTGCTCTTCAAAGGCAGAGCAATAATCAATAACGGGTTGTATGCCGGTAAACAATTTAAGTTCTTTTTTTGGACTCCGAAAGCCAAGCTCCCAAAGCATTTCTAATGATTGTTCATGCGTAGAAAGCGCATTATTTTTAACCGTGCTAAAATAGCCAAGTCCGTAGGTAAAGGCTTCCAGTTTCCGGCGGGCCACTTCTGTTGGATCTTTCATACGTAACGTGCCGGCAGCCGCATTCCTCGGGTTTGCAAGCGGTGTTCCACCATCAGTAATAATGGCTTCGTTAAAAAGTCTGAAAGTGTTTTTGTTGATCAAAACTTCACCCCTTATTTCAACTGTTTGCAAACCGAATTTGGAAAATTTTGCAATTAATGGAATGGTTCTTATTTGCCTGATATTAGGCGTTACATCATCGCCAAAAACACCATCGCCGCGGGTGGCGCCACGTACCAGGCTATCGTTTTCATAAAGGAGCGATATAGAGGCGCCATCAAACTTTGGTTCTACACAATATTCTATTTCAGCCAGTCCGGTAAGTTCTTTTGCTTTGCGATCAAAGTCAATCAGATCTAGGCTGTTGTACGAATTATCCAGCGAAAGCATGGGCACCAAATGTTGCACTGTTGGAAAATCGGGGGTTAAACCTTTAGCTACCCGCTGCGTTGGCGAATCGGGCACAATAAGTTCCGGCGCCTCTTTCTCTAAGTCTTCTAACCTTTTAAAAAGGGTATCGTATTCAAAGTCGGAAATCAGCGGATCGTTTTGAATATAATACCGGTATTCATGAAAGCGCAACACCTCCCGCAATTCATCCAAATTGGCGGTGGTAAGTTCTTTTACCTTACTTAATAAAAGGG
>JBBSRB010000148.1:0-6789 GCA_038243445.1 Chitinophagales bacterium
GTTGTTTGGTTTTGGTCTAAATAAGATGATAAGCACAATAGCAATAACGAGCAAGGCAACAATAGTAATAAGCAGCGGCAGCATAAATTTGGTTTGTTTTGTATTGATTGGTTAACGAAAGATGAGCGGCTGTAGTATAGATAGTGTTTTTTTGATATGTTGAATAAAGAGCCGGAACGTACAAGAGTGCGACGCAACCGGGCTGGATAGTAGCACTGCAGCTAAGTACAAAAAAAACCTATTGTTGTTTCAGCAAATCGTCCCAGGCTTTTTGGTTGATGGTTACTGTGTGCTTCTTTTTCAATTGTTCCACCCAGGTTTTTTCAAGCGCTGCTTGATAATCCGAAATGACCAACCCTTTCGCCTGCAAAAAACTTCGCGGCTGGGGATTGTTATACAAGTTTACGATGTAGGCAAACGATGCGCTGCTATCGGTGTTATTAACAACAGGTGCTGTAACGGTACCCTTTTTTAAAGGTTTTTTCGCGCTATCCGGTATAGCTTCCCAGTTAAACCGGGCCGAATCGGCTGCTACCTTTTCGCTCCATTGGGCAACTACCTCGCGCCAGTTTTTGGGCGCTTTTTCAATAGCCTTTTTCACCTCTTTTGCAGTAGCTACATCAGACGCGTAAAAGGTAATTGCATCGGCGCTTTTGTTCCAGGTATAATCCAATTGGTGTTTAGTAAAGTATTCAAAAAGGGCTGCGGTATCTTTTTGTGCCGGCGCCCAAACTTGTTGCTGCATTACTTCAAAAAACAAACTGCCTTCTTTTAATTCTTCTATCTGGTCCTTAAAATCAGGATTAAAATTTTCGAGGTGCGCCTGGTAATAATCAAATGCTTTTTGGGGAATAAAATTGTTCCAGAAAAGGTAAGAAAAAGGCCTGTGTTCGGGTTCGGTAGCTGAGCGGTTTTCCTGTGCAAAAGTTATCCATTCGAGTAGCGTAACTGGCTCAATACCAATCAAAAATAGGTGCTTGTTGGCGCCTGCCGGTGGAGCCGCGCTTTGGAAGTTTACAGCACTTTCGGTATAGCTCCATAATTCGGCGCCGTTTACGGTTAGCGGCGAAAGTGGAGCTTCTGAAATAACCCTTTGTACCTGCGCCTCTTTTATGGTGTTGATGCGATCGGTTTGAACTACTTTTTCGCGGAGAAATTGCGCTGCTGTTTGGTTAAGAATAGCAGGCACAGGAAGGCTGTTTATTCGTTGTATAATATGCCAGCCGTACTGCGTAGCAAAGGGTTTGCTTACTTGGCCATTTTGCAAGGCATATACCGCATTTTCAAAAACAGACTCATATTGGCCGGTGCTAAAAGGGGGCAAAACACCGCCGAAAGGGGCAGAAGACACATCGTTACTAAATGCTTTTGCAAGCAAGCTAAAATCATCACCCTTTTGTATGCTGTTGTATAAAGAATCGACTAAAGCTTTTGATTTGCTTTTATCGCTATCAGTAGCGCCAGGCGGAAAAGCAATTAAGATTTGTGCAGCATTCATCTCTCCAATTGCTTTTCTTTCCTTTTTATTTAGAAAAATATGATACCCATTTTTAGAATGATAAACAGGAGAAACTTTTCCAACCGGCGTTGTATAAATAAGATTTTCTAATGTGTACGGTAATGTAAAAACCGTAATAAAACCAACATCGCCGCCATTTATTTTTGCAGACGGATCATCGGAAAATTGTTTAGCCACTTCGCTAAAACGCACCCCTTTTTGTGCCCTTTGGTAAGCTTCTGCAGCCCTTTGTTTTGCGGTAAGAGAATCGGTGCCGGAAGCAATAAAAATATGTGCTAAATAAATATCTTTTTGCGAACGCAGAAACGCTTCCGCAACTAATTTATCCACTTCTTTATCCGGCACCAGGTAGGATGGAATAATCTGCTGGCGCAGGTTTTCTACTTCTGCAACCAGCTGCGGAAGCGTATCTAATCCAAGGTTTTTGGCTTCTTTTATTTTTAATTTTGAAGCTATGTATAATGGAAAATATTCTTTAAAACCGTTAGCGCCTGCTGCCGGTGCAGCGCTGTTTTTTTGGTAAGCGGCAACAAACTGCGGTACACTAAACGAATCTTTATCAATAGTAAAAAGCGTTTGTGCCGATGCACTGCCGCTAATTGTAAAAAAGGCAACAAAAAGGGTAAAAAAGGTTTTTCTCATAAAAGATCAGCTGTGTTATTTGCTTTGCTTTTTTTGCCTAAACAATAGTATTTCATCTACTTGTTCTGGCGTTACCTTTTTGGCTATAATTCGTTTATCGGCATCAAGCAGGTACAAAGTAGGAAAACTTTGTACATCAAACAATTGCGAGTAGCTTGGAATGCCCGCGCCGGTACGCGCTTTGTCGGCTTCTTTTGAATAATATACATGCGTCCAGCTTTGCAGGTTATGTGCGGCAATAAAATCGGTCCAGTCCTTTTTCGAACCATCGGTTTCTTTTGCCAATGCATAGCTTTTTAATCCCATTGCTTTCCACTTGCTGGTGTACAAACTATCTAAAAGGGGCAGCACTTCTTTGCAATGACCGCAGGTAGGATCCCAAATAACCAGCAGCGTATAGGCGGCGTTTACATTGTACAATTTTTTAATGGCGCCATCTTGGCCGGGCAGCTCTACATCTGCCGCAGGCGAACCAAAAATATTGGCCATTAAGCTAAACGCCCTGTCTTGTATTATTTTTTTGCCCGCTTCTGTCATCCAGGGATAGGTTTTTTGGGCAAAGTATTTTTCAAACAAATGAACAAATACTTTGTCTTCCCACATATACTTTTGATTAAGGTAGCGGTTCACAAATTTGAGTAAAAGAAATCGCTGCATATCTTCGCTCGCCGAAGCAAAACTTAACATCCAGTCTATTTCTTTAATAACCGAATCGGCGGTTGGATAGACCAGTTGCTCAAAATACTTATCTATTTTGTTTTCGAAAAAAGGTGTGCGCACTATCCGGTCATCCCAAAACTGAACACCATCCCAATAATGCATTTTAAAATAGCGATAGTTATAAAGCGAGTCGCGCTGTTCGCCGGCAGCGGCTTTTGGTACTTCAGGTTCGCGCATGCCTTTTAGCAATGTTGCCAGTAAACCTTCGGGGTCTTTTGCAATTGCCTGCAAGCGGTAGCTTTTTATGGCTTTGCTTCGGGCTTCAATATCTGCTTTTATCTGCGGTGCATTTGCCGGTTCACTCCTTTCTTTTTTTTGAAGTGCGTCTATAGCTGCGCCGTTTTGCATCATAAATTCCTGGTACGCTTTAAAGTCGTTGTTTTCGATGGAGTTGTTAAAAATGAGGCCTTGTGGAAGAGTTGCTGTATCAGCTGATACGCTAAAGTTTTGGTCTTTTCCAACTAAAATTTCAAAGTTGCGGGTACGATCTGGGAAACCAATAAGGTATATGCCGGCGCCTAATTTTTTTGGGCCTTTAAAAACGCCTTCGCTGCGGTTGTTTAATATCACAGAATCGATAATGGGCAGTTGGTTGCCAAAATAATGACCGAGGTAAATGGTTTGATTTGTAAACGGTTTTACTGTTACTTTTATCTGGTAACCATCTTGTGCAACAAGAAGGCTGCTAATGAAAAGGGAAAAGAGCGCCGCAGTAGCATTCATAGTAAAAGATAAGGAGTAAAAATAATTGAAAAACATTGTTTGAAGGGTTAAAGAGATGTAAAAGGGGGCTTAACGATTGGCAATTAAAGATTGCCGTTTTTTAATGTTGATTTTAGGAATGAGGATTATCTCAATCATCTAACAACGGTTAACTACCAACTACTAACTATTTTTGCGGCGTGAGAAATAACAAAAGCATTGTGCTGCAAAACGTTGCCGTGGAAGGTCATGCGGCCGAAGGCAAATCGCTGGCGCGGCTTGATGGTAAAGTTATTTTTATAGAAAACGTAGTGCCCGGCGATGTGGTGGATGTGCGGCTTTCGAAAAATAAGCGGGATTGGGCTGAAGGACATCCTGTATTTTTTCACCAATATTCTACCGATAGGGTAACCCCTTTTTGCCAACATTTTGGCGTGTGTGGCGGCTGCCAGTGGCAAATGCTGCCGTACCAAAAACAATTAGAATATAAGCAACAGCAGGTGGTAGATGCGCTTACGCGAATTGGAAAAATAAACCTTCCGGTAATACTTCCCATTGTTGGCAGCGAGCGGGAAAAATGGTACCGCAACAAGCTGGAATATACATTTAGCACCAGAGAATACACGCCCGAAAAACCTCCGAAAAAAAACAACCCAAATATTCCTGAAAGTGTCTACGCCAACAAGAATGAGCCAAACCAAAATAATGAATCGTTTCAAAGCGGGCCAATGGAGCGCAGCGAAGCTCTTCCACCGGAGGGGTTTGGGGAGGCTTCCGTTTTGGGCTTTCACGCCAAGGGCTTTTTTGATAAGTGTGTAGATATTAAAAAATGCTGGCTGCAAGATGATTTGACAAATGTCATAAGAAACGGCATTCGGCAGTTTGCGTTGGAAAACAATCTTTCTTTCTACGACATTCGCGCTCATCGCGGCTTGCTGCGCACTATGCAGGTGCGTATTTGCACTACGGGCGAAGTAATGGTAAACATCGTATTTGGTAATGAAAGCGAACGGGGCCGAACTAAATTATTGGAATTTGTAAAAACTTCTTTTCCGCAAATAACCACCCTTTTATATACCATTAATGTAAAAATGAACGATTCCATTCACGATTTGGAACCGCAGATTTATACCGGTAAAGGGTATGTAATTGAAAAGCTGGAAGAGTTTCAGTTTAAAATTGGACCAAAATCATTTTTTCAAACAAATACAGCCCAGGCGGAGCGACTGTACCGTATTACACGCGAGTTTGCCGAACTAAATGGTACACAAATAATTTACGACCTGTATTGCGGCACCGGTAGCATTGGCATTTTTTGCAGCAAAGGGGCAAAAAAAGTTATTGGTGTAGAGGTTCAGGCAGCCGCGGTAGAAGATGCCTTTCAAAATGCCCTTTTAAACAACATTGAGCAAGCGCATTTTTTTAGTGGCGATGTGATTAATGTTTGCGACGAGGCCTTTTTTGAACATCATGGCAAACCTGATGTAATTATTACCGATCCGCCACGTGCCGGCATGCACACTAAGCTGGTGGAAAAAATTTTGGAAATAGAAGCGCCGATTGTGGTGTATGTTAGCTGCAATCCGGCAACGCAGGCAAGAGACTTGGCCTTATTGGATGCCAAATATACCGTAACAAAAGTGCAGCCGGTAGATATGTTTCCACATACGCACCACATAGAAAACATTGTACAATTGAAATTAAAATAGAACGAATGAGTTATTTTAGAAGTGTTCGGCCAGATGGGTTGCCGCCAGTTGTAAAAAACCTGCTGATTATAAATGTGCTGGTATTTGTAGCCCAGCTGGTGTTTAGCAAGGATGGATTTAACTTAACTGAATGGCTGCAGTTGTATCCTATAATGCCCGAAGAGTTGCGCCTGATTTTAGAACGCGAAGGTCATCCGCTGTACACCAACGGGCAGCAATTTTATCCCTACCAGGTAGCGACGCACATGTTTGCTCACTCGCCATCCTCTATATTTCATCTGTTGTTTAATATGTTTGGTTTGTGGATGTTTGGAAAAGTGCTTGAAAATGTATGGGGTGGCAAACGGTTTTTGTTTTTTTATTTAGCCTGTGGCGTGGGCGCGGCTATTTGCCATTTAGTAATGCAATATTTTCGGTGCCAGGAGTTATTAGGAGCTATACAAAGCCAAAGTTCGGAAATGGGAAGTTTATTAGGCGCCGCTGCTCCGGCTCTGGGTGCATCGGGCGCTATCATGGGGGTTTTTGCAGGGTTTGCTTATCTTTTTCCTAATACTGAGCTTTTTATTATGTTTATTCCGTTTCCAATTAAAGCAAAATGGGCGGTGTTGGGGCTGGCTGCCTTTGACCTTTTTGGCGGTGTGGCCCGCTTTAGTGATAACATTGCACACTTTGCTCACCTGGGCGGCGCCCTTACCGGTTTTATTATAGTGTTAATATGGAATAAAACAGCCCGGAAACGGTTTTATTAATGTCTTATCTGTAGTAATTTTAAAGTCCTTATGAGCTACTATCAACAACGCAATAGAAACAAGTTAACAATTGGCCACGATGGCAATGCATTGGTGATGTTGATTGCTGTGCAGCTAATGGTATTTGTGGTGTTTGCTTTTATAAAAATTATTTATTTTTTTAGCGATGGGCCTGCTGGTGTTGCACTTTACCAGGCAACTATTTTACCCTGGGTAACCTTGCCGGCGCATTTGCCCACATTGCTATACCGCCCATGGACGCTCATAACCCATTTTTTTGTGCACGATAGTGTATGGCACCTCATTAGCAATATGCTTTGGTTGTGGATGTTTGGGTACATTTTACAGAATATTACCGGCAACCGAAAATTAATACCAATATTTTTATACGGTGCGCTTGCTGGCGCTCTGGCGTTTCTTATTTCTTTTAACCTTATTCCATCGCTGCGCCTGGGGGTGGAACAATCAACGGCTCTCGGTGCTTCAGCGGGTATAATGGGCGTTGCTATTGCCACCACGGTGTTGTCGCCGGGTTACCGCATTTTTCCTATGCTTAATGGTGGCATTCCGCTGTGGGTAATTACCGTTCTCTTTGTTGTTATAGATCTGGCTTCTATTCCCGGAAGCAATACCGGCGGGCACATTGCTCACCTGGCTGGTGCGGCAGCAGGCTTTATATTTATAAATCAGTTTCAAAAAGGGCGTGATGGCAGTATTTGGATTAATGGTTTTTTTGACTGGGTGGTTA
>JBBSRB010000149.1:0-6669 GCA_038243445.1 Chitinophagales bacterium
CATTTAGTTTTTCAGCTACTGTTTCTTCAAAACGAATTTGCTTGCCTACCGGAACTTTAATTTCTACCAGTACTTTTTGTCCGCGGTACTTTACATTTTTGCCTATGCCAAAACCGCTCCCCAACTGCAAAACACTATCTAAAGCCGCTACTTTGTACGTTATCACTTGAGCTCTTTTTGTGGCTTCGGCCCTGTTGCTGCCAGCGCTTTGTTTCCAGGAGGTTACATGGTAAAATGAGTCGGGACTTCTTTCTACACTTACGGTTACGTCGGACACATAAACACTGTCTTCTGTAATGTCGAATCCGCCGGCGTCTCTGTCATCGTTTATCCAGTTAAAGGTTCCGGTGTATTGAATAGCCGGCTCATCTGCCCGTACTGTCATTTTAGAAAACGATTGTTGGCTGGTTGATATTTGCTCTTCTACTTTTGCGTAGCGGCTCCAATCTTTTGCTATGCTGGCGATGAATAAAGTCAAGCTTATCCAACCCAGTGTCCATAGGCCTCCAAAGGTGTAACCAATGTAGCGGTTTTGCGAGCGCACTTTCATCAGGCGCCTAACAATCCAGGTAATGATAGCAATTAGAGGAACGGCAAGGAAGAAAATAAGCGTGCCCCACAAAAAAGCTGTTTGCCAAAAGCCATTTAGTAAAAAATCGTGAAAAGGGCGTGCAACACCACCAAGTGTAAATACAATAACCAGTACAAAAAGTGCAAAGGCCAATACGCCGGCTACAAATAAAAAGAACGATTTAAACAGCACACCAATTACGTGTGCGCATCCGTTGGCCAGCGGGCGTGTTGTTTGTCCTACTTCGGTAGCAAATGTTTTGCTGCGGGTGTTTGCAAAATCAGAAGCTCTTTGACCAAAACTTTGAGCCGATTCTTTTACTTCGGCACCCCAGGCTTGCGCCCTTGTTTTGATATCGCCCATGCCTTCCTGCACATTTTGACGTATGCTGTTGACATCTACTTTTTCGCCACGCATTTCCATTTTCTCAAATGGGCTTTTTGCTTCTGGAAGTACAATCCAAAGTACAATGTAGGCTAAGAAAAAAGTGCCCGTCATAGAACCTACAAATAGATCGGGAAAATCGGGCCCATCAAAAGCATTGAAAATGCCTCCTAAAGTGCCCAGCAAAATATTAATGATTAAGGGAGCGGCAAATATTAATCGAACAACCCAGGTTTCTTTGCCAAAGTAAGCGGCAATACCGCCCGATACGCCACCAATAATCCGGTCTTCGGGGTTACGAAAAAGGCGCTTTCCTACATAACCTTCCATGTCTTTTGCCGGAAGAATGATCCATAACAAAATGTAAATGAAAATACCAGTTCCAAATCCTCCGAACGTTACAATGGCAAACAGCAGGCGCACAATAGCTGGATCTATATTCATATAAGACGCCACGCCGGCGCACACGCCACCAAGCATTTTATCGGATCTATCGCGATACAGGCGGCCTTTTGTTTTTTTAGCTTGTGTAGCGCCGGTATAGGCAGAACTGTTTTGAGCGCCTGTTGTATTTTCGGCTGAATCTGCTTCTTCAAAATCCTCTACGCGGCCCATTGATGTAATGATCTCGTTAATGTCGGCTTCGGTAACTGCGGCAGATCCTTTTTTTACCTTTTCGTTCATCAGTTCGGCAATGCGGCTTTCAATGTCGTTGATGATTTCATCGCGGCCTTCATCGGCGGCAAAGTAGCGGCGCAGGCTTTCTATATAACGTTGTAAACTTTCGTAAGCAGCATCTTCAATCGGTATTACCCTGCCCGATAAATTTATGTTGATGATCTTTTTCATTTTAATTTGGTTGAAGTTGTTAAGAATCTTTTTTGTTGGTTAGTTTGTTTACAGCGTTTGAAAGTTCCTGCCAGGTTTGCTCCAGCTCGCCGTAAAAGCTTTCGCCTTTTTCGGTTAGCAAAAAGTATTTACGGGGCGGACCCGAATTGCTTTCCACCCAGCGGTACGTAAGCATTTCGGCATTTTTTAATCGCGTAAGCAGCGGGTAAAGGGTTCCTTCTAAAATGAACAAACCGGCTGCTTTCATTTCCTCTACAATATCACTGGGGTAGGCCTCGCCCCGGCGAATAATAGAGAGAATGCAAAACTCCAGAATTCCCTTTCGCATCTGGCTTTGTGTATTTTCTATATTCATTTTTTTGTTTTTTACCTTACCCCTTTTTTAAAGGTTTTTGCGTTTTTTGGGTTTGGCAGATGATTGTTCGCTCTCTTTGACATTACAAATATATGAAGTTATCAAGTACCATGCAACACATAGTACCATCTATTTAATAGTAATTGCTCATGCAGAATAGATATTTAAACCTAACTAATTGAATTTTATTAAGTTGAGAAATAAAGGTCTTTTTTTAAAAGTTGGTAACGGTTAATTAAAGTGATAAAAGGCATAAAAAGGGGTAAAAACCGGCGGGTATTTTTAAAGGGTTTTAAAAAGATATTATCGGCTACACACATTTCTGTTTTTGAAAGAACAAAAAAAAGCGCCAAACCGGCGCTTTAAAAATACTTCTGTAGTAGCTTTATTTCTTCAATCCAATCTCTCTCAACCGTTCATCTAAATATTCTCCTGCGGTTGCATCTTCGTACCCTTTTGGAGCACTTTCGGTAATGCAGCCTTCCAGGCAAGCCAAATTCATACTGCCTTTTGGGTGTAAAAAAAACGGAATGGAATAACGCGAAGTAGCCCATAATTCTCTTGGCGGGTTTACCACGCGGTGCGTTGTAGAGCGAAGTTTGTTATTGGTTAACCGCTGCAACATATCGCCCACATTTACTACAATCTGTTCCGGTAAAGAGGTTACGCCAACCCACTCGTTTTGTTTGGTTAATATTTGCAAACCGTCGGCCGATGCGCCAACTAATAAAGTAATGAGGTTTATATCTTCGTGCTGCTCTGCCCTTATAGATGATGCCGGTTCGCCCATTATTGGTGGATAATGTATAGCCCGCAAAATGGAATTTCCGTTGTGTACATAATCGTCAAAATAATGTTCATCTAAATTTAAGTACAGCGCAATGGCTTGCAACAATGCAGTTCCGCTGCGCTCAAAATTCCGGTACGCTTTAAATAAGGTTGGAGATAATTGCGGCACCTCGTCAACCGATACGTTTGGAGGATAATCGTTATCGCTCGCTTCGTTGTTTTCTACTGTTTGTCCGTACTGAAAAAACTCTTTTAAATCCGGCGCATCAAAACCTTTTGCATGTTCGCGTCCAAACGAAGTATAACCTCTTTGCCCCGCCAATTCTTTAATTTCGTAGCTTGATTTTGTTTGGGCTGGCAAAGCAAAAAACTGCTGCACATATTGGTATAGGTCGCCAATTAAATCGTCGGGCACTCCATGATTTTTTACAGCTACAAAACCTACTTCTTCGTAAGCGTTTCCTAACTGTTGCACAAAATTTTGTTTGCGTGCTTCATCGCCACTTAAAAAATCAGAAAGGTCAACTACCGGAATGTTCATACAAGCTGTTTTTAGAACTGCAAAAATAAACCTCAAAGCGCTATATAGTTCCATTGTTTTTTTTCTTAGATTGATAGGATCTAGCATAAAATCTATAAGCGTACGGTACCCTTTTTTCAAAGTTTTTGTGGCGTATTACGGTGTTGTAACTATATTGCCGTAGAAGAAGAACAAGCTTTGAATAAAAATATTTTAATTTTAAAAAGCTAAAGACCAGGAGCAGCACCTTACCTTTTTTTTGTGAGCTGAACGCCTTTTGCAACACCCTTTTTAAAACGTTTTTATGAATACCATTTTAGTTTTAACCGATCTTTCAGAAGATAAGGCGCCCATTGCGTTTGCAGCTACTTTAGCTACGAAAATAAAAGCCCGTCTGCGGTTGGTACATGTGTATGGTTTACCGGTTTCCATGAACGATCTGACGTTTCCCATGCCGTTTGCCGAAATACAAAAAGGCATTGAAGACAGCATGCTGAAGAAAAAAGAAGAAGTTCAAAAAATCTATCCGCATCTTGAAGTTGAAGGCGACAGCCGGATTGGCGACCTTGCAGATGAAGCACGCGAAGCAAGCGAAGAAGAGGCGCCTTTTGCTATTATCATGGGCAGCCGAGGCGAAAAAAGCAAGTCGTTTTTTGGAAGCAGTATCATGTCGGTTGTGCGTAGCGTGCCCCATCCTGTACTGGTCATTCCCGAAGGTTACAAAGGTTCCGGCTTTTCAAAAATTGTGTTCGCATCCGACCTGGATATAACAAAAATTCCAACACAGCAAATAATAAAATTGGTGCAAACATTGGGCGCTGCGCTCCACATAGTTAACGTATATAATAACGAAGAAGATGCTATTGCGCCCAATGAATTATTGGAGAAGCTATCGGTGATAAACCCTTTTTTCCGGGCCATTCAAAACGAAGAAGTAGCACATGGCGTACAACAATACATTGATGAGATAAAGGCCGACATTCTGCTGATTTTACCGCATGAACACAATCTTATGGAACGCTTGTTTTTTAAGCTGCACACAAGTCAGTTCGTGCATCATTCTTCTATTCCGGTTTTGTGCCTGAACGACAAGGAAGGTAATAGGTGAATAGTGAATGAATAAAAAACCTTTTAAAAAGGTCTATGGTAACATGCCCCTTTTTAAAGGGTTTTCTAACTACAAAAAGCAACTTCATTAAAATTCGGCACTCTTAGGCGTTCGCGGAAAAGCAATTACATCCCGAATATTCGTCATGCCGGTAACAAATTGTACCAGCCGTTCAAAGCCAAGCCCAAAGCCCGCATGCGGCACGGTACCAAAGCGGCGCGTATCTAAATACCACCACAACTCGTCGGCGGGCACACCCATTTCCTGCATGCGTTGCTCCAGTTTATCTAATCGTTCTTCGCGTTGCGAACCGCCAACAATTTCGCCAATGCCGGGCGCTAAAATATCCATTGCGGCTACCGTTTTTCCATCGTTGTTTTGCCGCATGTAAAACGATTTTATTTCCTTTGGATAATCGGTAACAATAACAGGCTTTTTAAAGTGTTTTTCTACCAGGTAACGTTCGTGCTCGCTTTGCATATCTATACCCCAGGCTACATCGTACGTAAATTTTTTCTTTTTGTAATGATTAGAGTTCAACAAAATATCAATTGCCTGGGTGTAGGTAATCCGTTCAAAATCAGCATCAATAACAAGGCGTAATTTTTCCATCAGATCGAGCTCGCTTCGTTCGGCCTGCGGCTTTTGTTTTTCTTCATCCAACAATCGCTGGCGCAAGAATTCCAGGTCATCGGCATTTTGTTTTATGGCGTAGCTAATGATATATTTTATAAATTCTTCCGCAAGGTTTGCATTGTCTTCTAAATCGTAAAAAGCCATCTCCGGTTCTATCATCCAAAACTCTGCTAAATGCCTCGCTGTGTTGGAATTTTCGGCTCTAAACGTTGGCCCAAATGTATAGATATCGCCAAAGGCTGTAGCTCCTAACTCACCTTCCAGTTGTCCGCTAACAGTAAGGTTGGTGGCTCGCCCAAAAAAGTCTTCGGCAAAATTAATAGATCCATCGTCTTTACGCGGCGGATTATCAAAAGGGAGCGTAGTTACCTTAAACATTTCGCCGGCGCCTTCTGCATCCGATGCAGTAATAATGGGCGTATGTAAATACACAAAACCTTTGTTGTTAAAAAATTGGTGCACGGCAAATGCAAGCGAATGACGAATGCGAAAAATGGCTCCAAAAGTATTGGTTCGAAATCGCAGATGCGCTTTTTCGCGCAAAAATTCAAGGCTGTGTTTTTTTGGTTGCAGCGGGTATTTTTCGGCATCACTATCGCCCAAAATTTCTACATTTTCTGCTTTTACTTCAAGGCTTTGCCCTTTACCTAACGATTGAATTACAGTGCCGGTAACTTTAAGTGCAGCACTTGTAGTAATACGTTTTAGCAAATCATCGGTAAACAATCCTAGTTCTAAAACCACTTGCAGGTTAGCGTTCGACGATCCATCGTTTAAGGCAACAAACTGGCTGTTTCTAAAGGTGCGCACCCAGCCCATAACCGTTACCTGCTGGTTCTGCGGTTGCCAGGTTAGTAATTCTTTTATTTTTACCCTGCTGTTAAACATAGCTTTAATTAAAAGCGGCAAAGGTAACCGCAGATGCACTGATTTGAGAATACACTCTTTCAAAAAAAATTTTATTTTGCCTTACCTATACTTCTTTTGTAAAGGTTTTTTTATTTTAGCTGAAAAAATAAAACTGGTGTTTGCAGCGTTTGTATGTACTGTTATTTATTTGAAGAAGGAGAAAAAAATTTTTTTGAATTAATATTTTAGCATTATAATTGCATTGGAAATAGTTGAGGGGTTCATTTCTTTCTCACACACAACATAGGTTTTTTGCAAATTTCCATTCAAAAAAACATCATCATTACTTTAAGATCGAAGCTCGCTTAGTGATCCTGAAAAATTACCATTTACTATGTACGACATTCTGCAGTTGAATGACCTGCTTGTACCAGAATTATTGGACGTGGCAGAAGTATTACGAATTGAAAATGCGGGAAAGATGGGCAAGCAGGAACTGATTTATAAAATATTGGACAAACAAGCAGTTATGGGTACAGAAGAAAAAGTAGCAGCCGAAGGTGGCGATAAAACCCGCAGAAAACGAAGTGTAAAAGCAGTTACTGCCA
>JBBSRB010000150.1:0-6416 GCA_038243445.1 Chitinophagales bacterium
GCTTTGGTGCGTTTTGAGAAGCTATTTCCAGCGTGCTTAAAGAAGTGGTATAGTGATGTTGCACCCTGTCTAAAAGAGTCAGCGTGTCGCCGTCATCGGTCAGTACCGATGCGCCGCCGGCGGGCCCGCCGCCCTGCTCGTAGGTCATCCCAATAGAACCGTTGTAAATTGGGTACGTATCTCCATAGGACGGATAAAGCAAATCAAACACTTCTCTTGTAAAATAAAGCCAGCCGTTCTGGTCAAAATACTTTGCGTGGTTTTTACCAATAGTGCTTTGAAAATCGCGTTGCCAGCCTGTTATTACTTCGTGGTAAGGCTGTGCTGCGGGAGCAAAATAGTAAGGGTTGTTAATTCCTTGTTCGTGAAAATCAACATGCACCTGCGGCAACCATTGATTGTACAATACCAGGCGCTGCTGCGATTCTATTTGTGTTTGCCAGGCCCAATCGCGGTTTAAATCGAAGTTGTAATGATTGGTTCTTCCGCCCGGCCAAGGCTCGCGGTGCTCACGTGCATCTAAAGATGGATTGTAATCTTTTCCCGTTATGGAGTTAAACCAGTTTACGTACCGGTCCCGCCCATCAGGATTTAAACATGGATCAATAATAACAACCGTATTTTGAAGCCACTGTTTAGTTTGTGCATTTTCGTTATTTGCTAACGCGTATAAGGTTAGCAGCGCTACTTCCGATGAGGAGGTTTCATTTCCGTGCACATTGTAGCTTAACCAAACAACTGCGGGTGCGCCCCCTTTGTTTCCGGCTGTTTTGCCCATTTGTGCAAGCGACAAATTGTTGGTCCGAATGTTTTCGAGGTTTGCCATGTTAGCGGCGCTGGCTACATAAGCAACAATCAGTGGTCGTCCTTCGTTTGTTTTGCCATACTGCTCTACTTTTACCAAAGATGGCACTAACGCCGCTACGTGTTTATAGTATTCCACTATACGCCAGTGTGGCGTGTAGCGCGTGCCTATTTTATAGCCTAAAAACTGCTCCGGCGATTGCAGTTGTGCCCCGACAATCTGTACGAAAATAAAAACAAACGCAAAAATTAGAGTTAGCTTTTTATGCATAGTATTCAATTAAAGCAGCAATTTAAGAAAGTGCTGTTACACAGGCTAAAAAAAACTCCCCCGGCAAAGTGGAGGAGTTATTGTCTATGGAAGGTCTAAGTTAAAAAGCACTGCTTTTTAAAGCCTTTTAAACAAACGGTTTAAAGTGAAAGTTCAATACGACCAAACAGGTAACGGCCGTTGTAGCCAAACTGCGTAGCACGGCGTGAGTAAACAAACTGGTTTCCGCCGGTAGTGGCAGCATCCCTTGTTTTATCGGGATATACATCAAGCAAATTATTAGCACCAACGGTAAGCCGCAGGTTTTTAGTAAACTTATAACCAATAGAAAGGTCGGTAATTACTTTTGAATCGTACACCTGCTGCGTGGCAGCCACATTAGTAGCTTCCTGCACTTTACCAAAATACATATTACGTAAAAAGAAGTTTAGTTTGTTGATGCCATACGTTAATGTAAGTCCTGCTTTTTGGCGAGGCACAGCGCGTTCTAAATAAATACGGTTTGATTCACTGAAATAAATAGACTCTTTACCTTTTAATTTTTCCGATGCGTTAATATCGCCCACCCTTTTTGTTTCGGTCAGCGTTCCGGTAAGGTCGGCTCTAAAGTTTCCAGTACCAAGTCTTTGCGCGTAAGATACAACAAGGTCAAGTCCTTTAGTTTCTGTGTTAATGGCATTGGCAAAAAATGAAGCCCTGTTTGCATTGGCAATTGCCAGCAGCCGGTAAATTTCCTGGTCAACAGGGGTTGCGGTAGGTGCGTTGCTGCCTTGAAACTGGTCGGTAATTACAATGCGGTCGTCAATGCGAATAAAATATCCATCCACGGTAACTTTAAAGCGACCAAGATTACCTGTTATACCAGCACTTACGTTTTTCGATTTTTCAGGTGTTAGTTTGGGAATGCCCAACAATTCCGCCGGGCGACTGTCGTTGGTAAAAGTTCCAACTTCGAAAGGCACGCCGGCTACAAACAAAGTAGAAGTGGTGGATAAGTAGCGCTGGTGAAGCGATGGCGCCCTGAAGCCAGTGCTTGCCGAGGCACGCGCGGAAACATTGGGACTTAGCTTGTAACGCATGGCTATTTTACCATTTAGTGTAGAACCGAAGTCGTTATAGTTTTCGTAGCGGGTGGCCAGGTTTACTAAAAAGGCCGGAGAAAAATTAAGTTCCAAATCTAAGTAACCGGCAATGGCGCTGCGGGTAGCATTTACCGCATTTTCGGGGCGGTAGCCAGGAAAAACCTGTGCGCCGCCACCCCGGGAAGCACTGTCGGCACCGCCAAAACGGGTACTGATGGGTCCGGTTGGGTCTGGAATTAAAATCCTGTTTCCATTTGCATCTACACCTACCTGCCTTGCTTTGCCGTAGTCTTTATAAGAAGATTCTTCGCCTGCAATTAACTGGTATCTTTCAAAACGGTGCTCTGCTCCAAACGCAAAGTTAATGCCACTCAAACCTGAAAACTGGCGTGAAAAATCGAGGTTGGTTGTGTTTTGTGTAAAAATAGGTCCACCGGCGTTAAAACGTGTTGGCGACGATCTTTCAAGCGAAGCGTTCAACGAATTTTCTACCCGGAAAATAAATTGGTTTTGCCCGTAGGTATTACTAAAGTCTACGTTCCAGCTTTTAAGTTGTCCTTTTATACCGGCCGATAATGAACGGTCGTAAATGTCGGAATGGATTTCCGGCAAAAACCCTAAAGGATAAATTTCAATTACATTGTTAGAAGCACCTGGAAAACGGTAGTTACCGGCAGCCTGGCCGTTTCTGAAACCAATACCGCCAAATGCGTAAAACTCGGTTCCGTTGTTATCAACCGGGAAAGCGGCATTAGCAATAAATTGCCCGCTGCGTAACAGCGATTGTCCAACGCTTTGCTTATAGTCTGCCCGCGTTAATTGATTTGCTGTTAAAAAAGAATCGGTCCGATCTGCTACCTGCACAGCTCCCGCTGCATTGCGTCCGTTATACCGATTGAAAATAGTACCGGTTCTGTCGCCGGCGCGGTTAGTAGCATTCCGATAATCGTAAGAACCAGAAAAGTTAATAAAGCCTCCCCTTTCGCCCATTGGAATGCCAAAGTTCATAGCGGCCTGAACAGTTTCTCCGTCGGTAACACTGTTGCCCAAAAACTTGGTAACGTTCGCTCCGGAGGTTACCGAAGCGGTAATTTGATTCACGCTGCTTTTTAGAATGATATTGATAACGCCTGCAATGGCATCGCTGCCATACTGCGCCGAAGCGCCATCTCTTAATATTTCAATCCGGTCTATCGCCGAAACCGGAATGGCATTTAAATCGGTTCCAACAGCGCCTCTGCCAAAGGTTCCGTTTAAGTTTACAAGTGCGGTAGTGTAGCGACGTTTTCCATTTATTAATACCAGCACCTGGTCTGGGCCAAGTCCGCGCAACGAAGCTGGATCAATATGGTCCGTGCCATCAGCAACGGTTTGTGTACCGGAATTAAAAGAAGGAGCTACATAATTTAATATCTGGTTTACATATACCTGCGGCGCATCGCCTGCTATTCTTTTAATGTCAATTACATCTACCGGCGCAGTAGTTTCCAGCTGGGTACGGGGTAAAGCCCTTGTGCCTAACACCACTACCTCATCTTGCAACCCGCCTTCGCGCAGCATAAAATTAAGCGATACTCCACCTTCGGGAACGGTTACTTTCCTAATTTCAGAACCATACCCTACAAAACTGGCAATAAACGTGTGGGTGCCGGGTGCAATGGCTAAACTAAATACCCCGTTAGAGTTTGTGGTTGCCCCGCGGCCAGAACCCTGCACTGTTATAGACGCACCTGCTAAGGGAGCACCGCTGGCATCTTTTACGCTTCCGTTCACAATAGCTGTTTGTGCAAAAGCACAGATGGCACCTGCTAAAAACAAGAAAAGAAAGGCTGCTTTTTTTAGCATGCCTTGGAGGAGCTTACGCATAAGAGTTGTTTTTTGGTAAATTTAATAGCGTCATTTTTCATAACGACGGTAATTAAAGATAGAGTAAAAGTGTAACACGAAAATTATTCACGTGGTACTATTTTTCAATTTGTACCTTAACACCTCTAAACCTATTTTATGCGTAGCTATTCCGTTATTTTAAGCCTTTGTCTTGTCTTCTGTGGCTGCACTTCCAGCAGGCAGGGTTTACCTAATTCTATTAACCCGTACAAGTACACCACCCAGAAAAGTGTTGTTGCAAAAAATGGAGTTGTCGTATCTGCACACCCGCTGGCAAGTAAGGTAGGTGTGGCAATATTAAAAGGGGGAGGCAATGCTGTGGATGCGGCAATTGCCACTCAGTTTGCGCTGGCCGTTGTTTATCCAAACGCAGGAAATTTAGGTGGTGGCGGCTTCTTGGTTGCGCATTTAGCAAATGGGGAAAACGTAACGCTCGATTACCGCGAAACCGCTCCGGCTGCCGCACACCGCGACATGTACCTTGATGCGCAGGGAGCAGTAATCCAAAACAAAAGTTTGCGAAGCCCTAGTTCCAGCGGTGTGCCCGGTACAGTAGCCGGAATTTTTGAAAGTATGAAGTATGCTCGCCTGCCGCTGAAAACATTAATTCAACCTGCTATAGAACTTGCCGAAAAGGGGTTTGTGCTTACACAACGCGAAGCAGCTTCTTTAAACGGATTACAGGAGGAATTGCGAAAATACAATACTGTTATGCCTGTGTTTGTAAAAGCAACGCCTTGGATTACTGGTGATACGCTAAAGCAAACAGACCTTGCAAACACGCTAAAACGAATTAGAGATGGCGGGGCTGCCGGCTTTTACGAAGGCGAAACGGCCCGCCTGATTGTAGAAGAAATGAAACGAGGGAACGGTTATGTTGGCTCCGACGATCTAAAAAACTATAAAGCAAAATGGCGCACACCACACAGTTTTCCCTATAAAGGCTATACAATTGTGTCAATGCCCATGCCAAGCAGCGGCGGCGTATTGCTACATCAAATGTTGAAAATGGTAGAAAATCAGCCGCTCCCTTCCTATGGTTTTCTTTCGCCCCAGGCAGTGCAATTAATGACGGAAGTAGAACGCCTCGCATTTGCTGACCGTGGAAAATATATGGGCGACGCCGATTTTTATGCAGTGCCCGTAGCCACACTAACAAGCCCAGAATACCTGCAAAAGCGAATGAGCGACTATACTGCCGGAAAGGCCGGCAACAGCATTGATATACAGCCAGGAAATGCCCCAATTAAAGAAAGCGAAGAAACTACCCATTTAAGTGTGATTGATAACAAGGGCAATGCCGTATCGGTTACCACAACCTTAAACGATTCGTATGGCAGTAAAACAGTGGTAGGCGGCGCCGGGTTTTTATTAAACGATGAAATGGATGATTTTAGCATTAAGCCGGGTGTGCCCAATATGTACGGAGCCATTGGCGGCGAAGCAAATGCTATTGCTCCGGGAAAGCGTATGTTGAGTTCTATGACGCCAACACTTGTGTTGCAAGGAGGCAAGCCTTTCCTGGTTATTGGCACGCCTGGTGGCACTACTATTCCAACCTCCGTTTATCAGACTGTTGTAAATATTATCGATTTTGGATTAACCACAACTGAGGCGGTAAACGGTCCAAAATTTCACCATCAATGGCAGCCCGATGAATTGATGATAGAAAAATCATTTCCTTATCCTACTCGCCTGGCGTTGGAAAAAATGGGATATAAACTGGTGGAGCGTGGAGCAATTGGACGAACTGAAGTAATTCGGGTATTGCCAAACGGCCGCTTTGAAGGAGTAGCCGACAACCGCGGCGAGGACGGAGCAGAAGGTTTTTAAAACTTATGGGATGTACCCTTTTTGAAAGGTTTTTACCTTTAAAATGATATTTAAAAACTACGGTTTTAATAAACCTACAGGCCGCTTTTCTCGGAAAAAAGCGGCTGTACTCTTCTGAACGCTTATGGTATAAAAACACATAAATTAAAAAGGCCACAAAACCTTTGAAAATGGGGGTAAGAAAGCGTTGATCTGTTGGTTTCCTAATCTTATGATAATCTCAAAATCTTTACGAAAGGAATTGCCTTCTTTATAAAAAGCTTCAAAAAAGGGTGCCGCCGCTTTCCAATAAAAAGGATCACCTAAAATTGACATACCAAAAAACCTTTAAAAAAGGGATTCCCTTGCCTCTTTAAAATAAACTTTACCCCTTTTTGAAAGGTTTTCTTATTCTTCGTCAACTACCAAATTTATATGCTTTAGACAGTTTACTGAACGTCCGCACCTCCTCATAAAACATATTTCACATTTATTTGGTGCTTTGATAAAGTGGCTCTAATTGGGTTAAGGTGGTTAATAACTATTTTTACCCGATAAAA
>JBBSRB010000151.1:0-6398 GCA_038243445.1 Chitinophagales bacterium
ACCGACTACGAGCAGTTGGTAATGCAGGTGGTTACCGATGGTACTATTCATCCCGAAGATGCCGTAAAGCAAGCAAGCCGGATTTTGATTCAGCACCTGATGATTATCACCGACGAAAACATCACTTTCGATAATAAAGAAGAAAAGAAAGAAGACATCGTTGACGAACAAACATTGCAGCTTCGCAAAGTATTAAAAACACCATTAGAAGATCTCGATCTTTCGGTGCGTGCCTTTAATTGCCTAAAAGCAGCAAAAATCAACAGCTTAAGCGAACTTGTTCAATACGAGCAGGAAGACCTGATGAAGTTTAGAAATTTTGGTCAAAAATCTCTTTCGGAAATTGAATCTGTGTTAAACGACAGAGGTTTGCATTTTGGAATGGATTTAGGTAAGCTGGGCATCGATAGAGACGATTATTAAAAGCTCCTTGTTCCGATGGGGGAACTTAGTTCAGGCAAGCTTTTCTATTTTCCAAATAGTTCTTTTAAATAAAGTTGATGATTAGGTAACCGGCAGTTGTACTACTTTGAACTTCTGTTGCGTCGCACTCTTCAACTGAAACCAATACATTGGACTTTTTTTGATCGTGCCCTTTTCAAAACATGCAAAAAAGGGGTAAGAACAATAAAAACAAAAACTGCTTTTTCCCTAAAAAGAAAACGCGGGCAAAGGCTGCAATTCCTTGACACGGTGCAGCCGATTATTCATCACTAAGGTTTAGAAATGGAAATTGTACTACTACAATCTACAGTCTAAGTCTAAATTTAAAGCGTCATGCGTCACGGAGACAAAACAAACAACCTTGGCCGGAAAAAAGCCCACAGAGATGCTCTTTTAAGCAATCTAACTTGTCAGTTAATTGAGCACAAAAGAATTGTAACCACATTAGCAAAGGCAAAAGCACTACGTGTGTATGCCGAGCCATTAATTACAAAAGCTAAAGAAAATACCACGCACCAACGCCGCGTAGTATTTAGTTATTTACAGGATAAAGAAGCCATTAAAGAATTATTTGGCTCTGTAAGCGAAAAAGTTGCCGGTCGCCCCGGAGGTTACACTCGTGTAATTAAAGTAGGCATTCGCCCCGGCGATGCCGCCGAAATGGCCATGATTGAGCTTGTTGACTTTAACGAAGTCTACGGTAAAGGTCGCCAGGAAAAAGCCGAAGGAGCTAAAAGAACCCGCCGCGCAGGTGGAAGCCGTAAAAAAGCAACAACCGATCAGCAGGCGCCTGATACCGAACCACAGGCAGACGGAGTTGCTGCACCGGTTTCTGAAGACACACCAGAAGCAACCCAACAACAACCTTCTTAATAATAAAAATGAATACGAAAAGGCATCCAAAAGGGTGCCTTTTTTACTTGTTTTTAGTGCCTAATAAAGTGACTATCTTTCGTGATAATCTCATGAAAAAGTATTCCTTCCATTTAGTAATGGGACTTTTATTTTTACTGTGTTTATCAACGTCCATACTTCTATGGTTGTATGCTGTTTCTCAAACGGCACATTTACCTTTTCAAAAATCGGTTGAAGTGTATTTAAATTATTATCCCCAAAGTTTGCAAAATGCCTTTTTACTTACCGTTGTAAACATTCTTTTCGGTTTCATTTCTTTGCTGTTCTTTAGTTTCGGAATTAAATTTGCAAAAACCAAAACACAGGAAAAAGGGTTAATACTGTTAATAGTGTGCGCCAGCATGCTCACTTTCTGGCAAGTATTTACGCTACTTTAATTACGATGCGAAAAATTTAACCTTAAAAAAACTACCGAAACTTTTTCTTTGCATAATTTATAAAAATCGATGGAACAAAAAACGGCAACTTTAATTTTAGCAGACGGCACTATTTACAAAGGAAAAGCCTTTGGCGCAACAGGCACTACCGGTGGCGAACTTTGTTTTAATACGGGCATGACGGGCTATCAGGAAGTGTTTACCGACCCAAGCTATTATGGGCAGGTGGTTATTATGAATAACGTACACATAGGAAATTACGGGGTAAAAGAAGAAGATGTAGAAAGCAGCGCCATTCAAATTAGAGGTTTAATTGGCCGCAACCTCGAAGAATTGTTTTCCCGCCACAGCGCAGAAGGGTCGCTTGACGAATATTTAAAAACTCAAAACATAGTAGCCATTGAAGGGGTAGATACAAGAGCACTGGTAACAAAAGTGCGCAATATGGGTGCTATGAACTGCATTATTTCTTCGGAAACAGAGGATGAAAAAATCCTAATAGAAAAATTAACCAATCTGCCCGATATGTCGGGCTTAGAGCTTGCTTCAGTGGTAAGCACTACCGAGCCATACGAAATGGGCGACCCTGCTTCACCCTTAAAAGTAGCCGTGCTTGATTATGGCACCAAGCGCAATATTTTTACCTGCCTGGTACAAAGGGGCGCTTATATTAAAGTGTTTCCGGCAAAAACTGGCGTAGAAGAGTTAAAAACGTTTAATCCTGCCGGTTATTTTATATCAAATGGCCCCGGCGACCCTGCCGCTATGAAGTACGCAGTAGCCACCATGAAGGATATTTTAAAAGAAGATAAACCAACATTTGGCATTTGCCTTGGCCATCAAATTCTGGCGCTTGCAAACGGCATTCCCACTTTTAAAATGCACCACGGCCACAGAGGAATGAATCATCCAGTTAAGAATTTAATTACGGGCCGCTGCGAAATTACCACTCAGAACCATGGCTTTGGCGTAGAGCCCGAAGCCGTAAAAAGGGCCGAAAACATTGAAATTACCCACGTTAATTTAAACGATCAATCTATTGAAGGCATTCGTATAAAAGGCAAGCCACAATTTTCTGTTCAATATCATCCCGAAAGCACGCCTGGCCCGCACGACAGCCGCTACCTTTTTGACGAGTTTATAAATGAGATTAAAACATCGCTAAACATAAATCAGCCCGTTTCACATCTTAATTGATATTCAAAAGATCTGAAACACCTTTTTTTATAGCAAAACCTTTGAAAAAGGGGTAATTTACCTAGTTTCTAACAATCAAAAGCTGTTGCACCGTTTGTTGACCGTTTTGCAAAAGGTGCACCCAGTACACACCGCCAGCCCAGCCGCCTGTATTTACCTGTAGTTCAAAAGTGCTCGCCGCTTCTGTTGACCGATACACTTGCTGCCCCGCGGAATTATAAATGGCAACCAACGTATTTTCAAAAGAAAGAAACCCAATGGTTAGTATTCTACTGGCGGGGTTTGGATAAAGTAGAAAAGAGGCGGGCTGGTTTACCGCTTCAACTTTTTTTGTGGTATTGTTTCGCGAAAGAATTTTCAGTTCTGGATCAATAATCAGCGTATCGGGCACAAAGCCCGGGTTTAGAGTAAAAACTTCGTTGTTTTTTGTGTTGTTTACCCGTATAATGGTATCTCTTGTTGCGTTTTTAAACTGCAGCGGAACCGGCATTTCAAAAAAAGATACAGAAGGGTGCGAAGTGGTTTGAGCTAGTTTCACCGTTATGTTTGTGCCCCTTCCGGCGCTCCATTCGGCGCTATAAGCCGGGTAGCCTTCTCCATATAACCAATCGTTAAAAAATTCGGTTAGATTTTGTCCGCTTTCCGCTTCCAGGTTGCGCTGTAAATCGGCACTTCGGGCATTTTTATAAGCAAGCAACGGATCATTAATGTAACGCCGAACGCCGCGGAAGAAGGTACTGTCGCCTAATTTCCAACGCAGCATGTGCAGCAAATACCCCCCTTTTCTATAGGTTAACCGCGCATCAAACAAGCGGCTGATTTTCAATGTATCGGTAACAAACACACTGCCGCCCGCAACGCTTGTAATGCTGTTGCGCCAACTTTGCAAAAAGGGTAATTTATTCACTCCATTCGCCAATTCTACATACACATATTCCATATAAGATGCAAAGCCTTCATTTAACCAAAGGTCGCTCCAGCTGGCGCAGGTAACTTTATCGCCAAACCATTGGTGCGCCAGCTCGTGTGCCACTAAGCCTGCATTTGGCGAGCCAATAAAGCTATTGGTTTGATGCTCCATGCCGCCGCCATACGGAAATTGCGTTTGCGCATATCGTTCTTTTAAAAAAGGGTAAATAGAAATAAGTGGCGAAAAATTTTGGAGACAGAACTTAGCGGTTGCCGTTGCAGGTAAAAACCGGCTTGCCGCTTCGGGGTAGGCGTACATGGTTACCGGCATGCTTTTGCCATCAAGAAGAACAGAGTCGTTATCTGTTACATAATTCGTTACAGCCATTGCCACCAGGTAAGGCGCCACCGGATAGCGGTGTTTCCAAACAGTAGTGCGCTGTAGTCCCGAAAACGCATCAACAACGGGCAGCCCGTTTGAAGATGAAGTAAAGCCAACCGGATGCGTAATAACTATTTCAATAGAATCGGGCTTATCAGCTAATACATCTTTACAAGGCCACCAGGCACGGGCGCCGTACGGCTCCGAAAGCGTCCACAAAATGGGCGTGCCATTATGCACACCGGTTTCAAAATAACCTTCTCCGGCTGGCGGTATGCCGTGGTAAAAAATGGTTGTCGAATCTTTTTGTTTCGCAGAAAGCAATTGCGGAAAGTTTATCTCTAAGCCATTTAAGGCCGTTTGGCTGAACGTTATTTTTTTACCGCCATAAAGAATGCTGTCAACCGTAAGCTTATTTGAAAAATCGTAAACTATAGAAGTTGTTGCGGCCGTAATGGTAAAATAAGAAGTTATCGAACCTGAAATAGCTCTCACCGCAGGATCAACCGTCCAGTGGCAGCGGTAAAACTGCACATCAAAATTATTGGAAGAAACAGAGCGGGCATCGTAATTACGAAGAGATGAAAACCGGCGCTGCTCCCCTTTGGAAAGGGTTTCCAGAGAGGATTGATGCTCTTGCGAACCTCAAAAAAAAGGTTAAAAACAAAAATGAAAACAGGAGTAAAAGTTTAAACATAAAACGACTGCTTGAAAAAAAGTACGGCTGGCGTTACTGTTATGAAGATACAAACATTGCACGCCTATCTATTATATTCGTGTAATGAAGATTGCCATTATCAACGGACCCAACCTTAATTTATTGGGCAAACGCGAAACCGATATTTACGGCAACACCCTTTTTGAAACCTTTTTTGAAGAGCTGAAAACAAAATATGTTTCTGTAGAATTTTCTTATTTTCAAAGCAATGTAGAAGGGGAATTAATAAACGAATTGCAACGGGTAGGTTTTAGTTATGACGGAATTATTTTAAACCCCGGTGGTTATACGCACACTTCTGTTGCTATTGGCGATGCCATTGCAGCTATAACAACGCCGGTGATAGAAGTTCATATTTCTAATGTACATGCCCGCGAAGAGTTTCGAAGGCTCTCGCATGTTTCGGGTAAAGCTGTGGGAGGTATTTTTGGTTTGGGATTGAAAGGATATGAATTGGCGGTGGAGTGGTTTTTGAAATGATTGTTTGCGTGTAAAGAAGTGGACTCTTCAGGAACTGTGGAGTAAACCGTTGGTCGGCGACCAATGATAACATGGGGGAAAAATGACCAATAAGTGTGTATAGTAACGGAGTAGGAATTAGAAAAGCAATAGGTTTCATATGTTTATTCATGTTCTCATCTATAAACTCTCTAATACTTTTTACTGGTCTTGTAAGTAGCTTTTTTGCAGTATAAAAAAAGCCTTTTTCCAAATGTAAAAGATACTGAATTTCGTAAGAAATATAGTGTCCGTCAATTCTTTTCAATTTTGAAGGTTGTCCGAAATTTGGACAACATTTCATTTAAAATTTCGAGATTTCGCTGCTAGAGAACAAAAAGGTAAGAATTTATTCGTCTGCCAGCATAGCAGTCAAACCCAATGTTACCAGCCGTATTAATTTTTGAGTCTTATTTTCGACCCAAAATCTATACTTATTAAATGTTCATATTGGAAATTTTCTGTCGTCATATCCGATCTGTAAAAACTTGGTCTATAGATTACTCCGATATTAAAATATTTTCCGGTTTGGAAATAAGCTGGAAAAATTAATCCAAATGCGTTACTACTTTTTTTAACCGGCTCTCTTGTAGATGGCGGTGGATCAAATCTGTCGTAATACCTAAAGTCCCAGGTATTTCTTGCGTAAGAAAACCCGTAACCAATTGTAAAACGTCTAAGTTTATGATTGTTTGAGAGACTAAAATACCTTGAACTCATTAGTTCGTATTCACCACCTATGTCAACTGCTGCTGGAACCGGAACAAAAAAATCTAATACTCCAGAAATACCTGTATGAATAAACTGATTTATTGAATGGTAGTATTCAAGTCCAATGGTGATGCCCCAAAAGCCTGTATTTGTTTTCGTTCCTTCTTTTTCAGGTCTCAACCTAAATGTATTTATGTGAGGCAATGATACGTGCAGGTTTAATTCTCCTTTGTTGTTGGCTTGTCCA
>JBBSRB010000152.1:0-6298 GCA_038243445.1 Chitinophagales bacterium
AATTAATACATTATAGCGATGGTATTATTGCGGTATTTTCCTCTGAGGCCTCCTTATCTGCTGCCGATAAAGAATCAATCCGATACTTCAAGCAAAAAGAAGATAAATTCATAGGCGCTATTTTGAATAAGGTTCAAGCCGATAATTTAGATAGGTAATATCGTTTCAATTATGTTATTGGTAGCTTCTGCTAAGGATGAACACAGTGCTGCTCCTGCCACCACAGGCGGTATAGAAAAAATTCCCTGGGTATATCACGCCAGAGGACTGGCGCTAATGCTTATTGTTTACCGGCATATTGTTTTGGGAATGAAGTTTTCGGGCGTAGAAGTAAGCTCCTTCATGTATAACTTTCAGCTTTTCTTTTTCAACTTTCGAATGCCTGCATTTTTTTTCCTGTCAGGCGTTTTTATAGCTAAAAGTTTATCAAAAAGGTCGGGCGCAGCAGTGGCAAAAAATAAGGTGGGCAACTTATTATATCCATATCTGTTATGGGCTTCCATCACGCTCTTCCTCCAAATAAATTTTAGCCGGTTTTCAAATGCGCGGCGGCAATGGTCGGATTTTGCAGATATAATTGCACAGCCCCGAGCGCTTGACCAATTATGGTATCTGATTGCATTATTTAATGCCAGCATGTTGTATATTTTATTACACAAACATTTTGAAAGAAAAATTTGGGCGCATGTATTAATTGCCCTTGTGTTGCATTTTACCTCTTTTTATTTAGGAGATTTTTCTTTTTTTGCAGACTTTTTTTTCTTCTACATTTTTTTCTTTACGGGTGCGTGGGCGTCGGAGTGGTTAATAAATAAAGAAAAGCGAAATAAAGTATTAAACGTAGCATATCTGAAATGGATACTGCCTTTGTTTATTTTGGGGCAATGGTTTTGGTTTACACACATAAAAGAAGATGGCTGGTACGACGTTGTTTTTTTAGTGATAGCGTATATAGGTTGCTATTTTCTATTCAACGTGGCAGTTTTAATTTCCCAAACCAATAAAAGTTTGTGGTTGGCCTACATAGGACGTTATTCGCTTTACATTTATATTTTACACGTACAAATAGCGGCCATTATTCGAAAAGTGATTCGCAACGCGTACCCAAATGTAGATAGCTGGCTTTTGTTCAGTATCTGTTTTATTTTTGCCATCATTATTCCAATTGTATTGGTTCGAACATTTAAAAAACAAGGCATCGAACGATTGTTTACATTGCAAAAGGGGAAAGAGGCATGAGGATAGATAAGAAGTATCATTTCTGGATCAACTCCTTAAAGTTCTCGGCTCTTACAAAGGTCTCCAGCCTTGTGTTTAACCTGCTTTCGTTTATTTTGCTGGCACGAATGCTGGGCAGAACAGAATACGGTGTTTGGGGCCTTTTTACAACAATTAGCGCCACTATTTTTACGGCCCGAACTTCTCTTGTACGTAACGCATTTATCCGGTATATGAACCAAACGGGTAAAGAGGAAAATAAGAGTTTGCAAGCTTCTGCCTTTGTTGTTAGTTTAGGTATTACGCTTTTTTTAGCTGTCATTTTCTTACTGTTTGCACCTAACATTGCCAACTTATTGAATGCTCCCGGGCTTGAAGTAATGCTTAGATGGTATGCATTAACCATGTTTGTAACAACCATCAGCTCCCAATGCGAAATGTCGTTAACGGCCACAATGAATTTTAAGGCGGTAAGCTTTATGTATTTAGGGCGACAAGGATTTTTATTTTTTATAATCGTGGCTTATTGGTTGCTTCAGCTGCCCTTGACGCCCACCGCTTTATCGGTTTATTATTTATTGTCTATTGCTGTATCAACCGTCATCGGTCTTTTTTTGACGAAAAACATATTGACTTTGAGCTTTGTAAATTATAAAAAATGGCTGCCTCAAATTTGGGGATTTGGTAAGTACGTTTTTGGCACCAATGTATCGGCGCAGCTTTTCCGCAGTGCAGATGGCTTTTTAACCTCGGCATTAATTTCTCCGGCAGTGTCGGCGCTTTATAATGCCAGTAATCGCATCAGTAATTTAATTGATATGCCCTCAAATGTGCTTGCAGATGTCGCTTTTACAAAAGCGGCTCAAATAGATAACAAAAACAAAGAGGCTGTAAAACACATGTACGAAAAAACCACAGGTGCCGTTATGGTGTTTTCGTTACCAGCTCTTATTTTCATCTTGTTGTTTCCTGAATTTATTTTAAACTTTTTAGCCGGTCCCGAATTTATAGATGCAGCGCCTATTTTGCGCATTACTGCTTTTTTTGGGTTCATTCTTCCCTTTTTAAAACAATATGGTACTATAATGGATGCTACAGGTCATCCAAATATTAACTTTAAAACCAACCTTTTGTCGTGTGTGCTTAATATCATTTTTAATCTTATAGCTATCCAATGGTTAGGATTTTTGGGCGCTGCGGTTGGAACAGCCACAACTTATTTTTGCACTTTTTGCGTTACACAGCGTATTTTATATAAAAAGTTTGGAATTAGCTTTTTTCAGGTAATGAATAATACATTTCATTTTTATGGTGTTATTTTTAATACCGGAAAGCGGGCTTTTTTTAACTACACAACAGCAAAAAAAACCAAACTTTTATGAATAGAAATGAGGTGGAAGAGTTAGAGGAGGAGCGCTACGAAAGCGAGGAGCGAAGTTCTTTTTTAGAATGGACGGTAACTGCTTTCTTAGCCGTGGTGTGCATTTACTTTGCTTTAAAATTTTTATTTTTTTAAACTATTTAGTTTGAACAAGAGTACTCTATCGTTTCCTAAACTGCCATCGTCTGCACTGCTTTTGGCGCCGGTTCTACTGGCTGCCGCAGTAGGTATGGCTTATTTTATTTCAAAGTCTGGCGAAAGCATGGGGATGCTTATTGCGGGCGCTTTAGTAGGATTGGTACTTGTGCTGGTTTCGTTTTTTAATATCAAGTTTGGTTTTTACTCGGGCATATTCTTAGGCTTTTTTGCTCCTATTTTTGAAAGGGGTGTTAAGGATGCCATTAGTTTAAACCCACTTGCCATTATTATTATATATGTTGCGTTTGCGGGGCTTGTATATCGGAAACATTTAGACGGGGAACCCTTTTTTAAAGGTATGGCGCACCCAATAAACTATATATTTCTAACCTATTTCGTTTTCCTAATGGTAGAGATGTTTAACCCGGAATCATTTTCTGTATCCGGGCTCACCTTTTATTTTATAACCACCATTCATTTATTCCTGCTTTATTTATTAGCCCAACATCTTTTTCAAACGCCAAAAACCATACAGTCTTATCTTTATTTATGGATAATCGCATCGGGCCTCTGTGGAGCGTATGCGTGTTACCAGCAGTGGGTAGGTTTTTTTCCTTTCGAGTGGGACTGGATCCATCTGAGTCCTAAAAGAGTGGACATTTACCAACTGGATAATGGTTCTTTACGAAAATTTGGTACGCTTACAGACCCTGCAGCCTTTGGCATTTTAATGGCTGTTTCTGCACTGCTAACAATAGTGGTGTTGTTGAAGATGCCGCTGAAACGCAGTAAAATACCCCTTTTAATAGCCTTATTCTTTCAGGTTATGGGTATGACTTACTCCGGCACACGCACAGCAACTTTTGCCCTTATTGCTGGCTTATGCCTATATATATTAATGACAATAAACAACATGAAAACCATGCTTTTTGCTGTGTTTTTTATGTTGGTGCTAGGCTTTATATTGTATGCACCTATTTATGGTAACGTAACCATCAACAGACTTCGCTCAACTTTCAAGTTTTCCGATGATGCGTCTTTTAATGTCCGGGATATAAACCGGGCAAGGGTACAACCTTATATATGGTCTCATCCTATTGGTGGCGGGCCGTTAACAACGGGATCAAACGGAGAAAAATTTGTACCAAATCACCGGCTTGCTGGTTTTCCTACAGACAGCGGTATGCTTAAAACCGCCCTGGAGTTTGGCTGGATAGGTTTGCTATTGGTGTGTGCGTTGTATTTTATTGTACTACAGCAAGGCGCACATTACTTTTACCGAAACAAAGATCCGCTGTTGAAGGCTATGCTTTTGGCCTGCGTTATTGCCTTGTTTGGAAATATCGTTTCGCAATACTCGCAGGTTGCCGTTGGTGCATCGCCGCAAATATTTGTTTATTACTCTTTAATTGCAATAATCATTAATGTATCCAAAATCGAAAACAAAAAATCGTTAAACGTATGAAATCAATCGTAACCGCAGCATCTTTATTTATGCTTTTTAGCCTACAGGCCCAGGTAACCAATTCATCTGCAGTAAACAGAACAGATACGGCAACTACCGAAGCAGTAGCCAGAGCGTTGGCCGATATGGCTGTTGAAAATACAGACAATAGTCTTAGCGTGCAGGAGGAAGTTACAAAGGCCTCGGAGTACAGCTACAAGGCACAAAAAACTGCCTGGCTTGATAATTTTAGAGCGTCAGGTAACATTAATAGCTTTTCTAATAACCGTAGCAATATTAATGAGCTTACAGGCCAAGCCTTTTATCCCAGATACAATATTGGTGTAAGCGTACCTTTTGGCATTTTTGTAAATTACCCCAAGCAAACAAAAGCACAGTTTCATAATTACCAGGCCCAGGTTGAAAGTTTGCGAATGGCCAAGCAAAATTTGCGTTTAGAAGTTATTACCCGTTATTATAATTATGTACGCACACAAAAACTGTACGAATTGCAGGAAGAGGTTTTGCAAGATGTTGAATTTGCCACCAAAAAAACAGAAGAGCGGTTTAGCAAAGGAGAAGTAAACCTTGATGCGTACACGGCAGCTTCTGCCCGGTATAATGCTGAACGGGGAACAAAAGTCACGCTTGAAAGAGATTTGATGGTAGCAAAGGCTGAAATGGAAATGTTATTGGGAATGCCTTTAAATACCGCCTTGATAAAGGCCAGGGCCGTTAGAAGGACTCCGTTGCCAAGAAAGTAAATATATTTTGATCTCTGTACTTTTAAAGTTGCAATCAGCCATTTCTTCTAGAACAAAAAGTAAGCATAATTGTTTTAGTGCCACTGCATATTTGCGGACGCCGCAACAGCATTATCCATAAATTATGAGCTTCGTTGCAAAAATTAAAAAAAGCCCCCGGTTAAAAAAATGGGTACACTGGAGTATTACACCTGGGCGCAACCCGCGCCCACGGCTGTGGATTCGCTGGTTTGTAAATCCGTTCTTTCATAAAAAGGGCAAAGGATCCGTTATCCGCAGCCGCACCCGCATTGACGTTTTTCCATGGAACCGGTTTGAGATAGGGGCACTTACAACTATTGAAGACTTTTGCCTTGTGAATAATGGTTCGGGACCTGTTTTAATTGGCGACAGGGTGCGGATTGGTGCTGGCTCCACCGTTATTGGGCCCGTTACCATGGGTAGCGGCTCCGGGCTTGGGCAGCATGTATTTGTATCTGGATTTAATCATGGATACAGCGATGCCACTAAAAATTCTTCAGTTCAACCGCTGGTAATTAAAGAAACAATCATCGAAGAAGAAGCACACATTGGAGCTAATTCTGTGGTACTAGCTGGCGTACGCATAGGCAAACGCAGCCAGGTGGGCGCGGGCAGCGTAGTTACTAAAGATGTTCCTCCGTTTAGTATTGCCGCGGGTAACCCGGCAAAAGTTATCAAAAAGTTTGATTTTAAAATAGGCGAGTGGGTAAGGGTTTTTTAAGCCTTTTATAACGACAGCAATAGTACTTCTTTTACCTGAGTCACTTTTCCGCACCCGGGTACATTTTTAACACACGGCTTTTAAAGCCGTGATCCAGAGCCATAAGAATGCCGGTTTCCCAATTGTCGTTGCCTTCAATAAATACCGGCCCTTCCGGGGTAATGCCAATATCCCATCCAATAGAATGAATGCCGTATAAATAGCTGTGCAACTTAATTGCCATTTCCACACTTTCTTTAAAAAAAGGTACCTCAAAGTCCTCCAAAATAATTTTCGAGTCTGGATGTATGCCCACCCGGCCGCCCCCTCCAGGTTTGTAAATACCCTTTTCGTGTAGTTTTCCATTCTCCAGATTAATACCAATGGCTATACCACCGGCTGCGGTATTATCAATTGTTTTTCCTCCAACGCCAATGCGCAGCGCAGCGGTCAACGGCTCCACTTTGCCATTTACATTAAACGTTAGTAAACGGATAGTATTCAAGGAAGAAGGATGTAATTCTGCCATCTTTGTGTGCTGGGTTACCCGGTTTTGAAATAGGTATTGACCGCTGCTTGCTAAAGCAAAGTCTTCCCTTGTTACTTCCTTATCGTTGTAAAAAAGTTTGCCG
>JBBSRB010000153.1:0-6255 GCA_038243445.1 Chitinophagales bacterium
AGACACAAAGAAGTATCCATTAGTTATTTTTTTGAATGGCAAATTTGAAAGCGCGCAGTATGGCAACCTGAATGTAATGTTACCAATAGGACCTCCTAAGTTTATGGCCGACAGCCTTCGCTTTGCGTTTGATACCGGAAGCAAGCGCCAGGAAATGATTGTTATTTGCCCCCAAAGCGATAATGGTTACAAAAGCGCTTCCGACATTAATAAAACCATCGACTACATGCTGGCAAAATACCGCGTGGATGCGTCCCGGATTTATATGACAGCCATCAGTTCCGGCGCAGGAAGTCTGTTGTCGTATGTAACTGCCAAGCAGGAAAATGCCGACCGATTGGCTGCTATTGTTCCTATGAGCGCTGTACAACTGAGTTCGGAAGAAGTAGCGAACCTGAAATTTATTGCCAACACTAATTTACCCACCTGGATATTTTGTGGCACCAACGATCCACTTTTAAATAACAACAAAGGGTACGCCGACGCTATTAATGGCTACAAATCGGGCCTGGCGAAATTTAATACCTATTCTGGCGCCCACAACAATTGGAACAAAATGTTTTCACCGTCTAACGAATATTATACGCCAAACATTTACCAGTGGATGCTTCAGTTTCAGAACTAAGCTTTTAGATATAAAGCCAATACTGGTTATAAAAAAGAGTAAACGGCTTTTCCGTTTGCTCTTTTTTTATAACTTTTAAAACGAAAATGTACATTTAAAAAAGTAGGCGTACCAGTCGCTTAATTATTTATACCCCGTTATCTTTACGCTTACTTTGATGTAACTTCTTTTCCACAATAATGATTTGACACACCGAAGGAGAAGAAAACTTTTGAAATATTCTGTACGCCTAAACCTACTTTATGAGTGTTAGTATGACAAAACCTGTTGCTGCCGCCACCATTGGCGATTATGTTCATTTAGCCCGCCCCGACCATTGGTTTAAGAACGTGTTTATGTTCCCGGGAATGTTAATGGCTTATATCTATTTCAAACCTGCCGTTTCCTCTTCTTTGTTTTTCGATATCTTTCTTTCTATCATAAGCACCTGCTTAATAGCCTCGGCTAATTATGTTATCAACGAGTGGCTGGATGCTGAATTTGACCGCCATCATCCGGTTAAAAAACTTCGCCCATCGGTAGTAAAAAACCTCAACCCCAAAATTATTTATACCGAGTATGTGCTTTTGGCCGCCGCCGGACTGGGTATTGCAGCCAGTTTTTCCACAACATATTTTTTAATGGCTCTGCTGCTTTTGGTGATGGGGGTTTTATATAATGTCCGTCCGTTCAGAACCAAAGAAAGAGCTTATATTGATGTTTTAAGCGAATCGGTTAACAACCCAATTCGATTTGTGTTAGGATGGTTTGCTGTTACCTCGTTTATTTTTCCGCCAGTTAGTATTATTGTGGCTTATTGGATGGGTGGAGCCTTTTTAATGGGTTGCAAACGTTTGGCCGAATACCGGTTTATCAACAACAAGGAAATGGCTGGCTTGTACCGCAGATCGTTTAAAAAATACACCGAACGTTCTTTAGTTATTTCTATCTTTTTTTACGCCCTTACATCCACTTTCTTTTTAGGTATTTTTTTAATTAAACACCGTATAGAGTTGCTGCTCACGTTTCCGCTTTTTGCCTTGTTGTTTTCGTGGTATTTAAGCATTACGTTTCGGCCCAATTCGGCAGCACAAGGGCTTGAAAAGCTTTATATTAATTGGAAGTTCATGATTTTTATCGTACTGTTTTTTATTTTCGCCATGTCGCTGTTAGTCATAGACATTCCATGGCTGAAATTCTTTCTTCAAAACAACTTCGATTAGTTTCGAAGCTGCTTGTTCTTATATAGTTTCCAATGACCCGCTTCCTTAAAAAGTGTAAAATGTAAAAGATTAGAGTCGGGCAAAACGGGTGCTTTTCCTTTTACCAAAAGGTAATTCAGTGTAGAGTCGTAAGCGGCTTGCTTTGAGTAGAAGCGGCCAATCCATTCTTTATAAAAGGGAATCTCATTTCCTTTTGCTCCGCGGCGCACCACTCCAAAACGATAGTCAATAATTTTTGATGCTGCCGGCCCTTTTTGCCATGTTATGTAATAACTAGGAAAATGCACATAGGGAGTTCGGCCACGAAAGGTATAATTATACATCAATCCTCCCAGTTTAGCACTTTTTGGAATGCCGCTAAAAAGTTCGGGTGTAAATTCTTTGTTTTGTTTATTAAAAGTATACATATACTCGCTCCATAAAACGGTATAAACCAGCGCCACCCCTATAACAAAAACTTTAAGTCTTCTTGTTTGAACATCTTTCATAAGTACACTACCTACTAATATAAAAGCCAAAAGAACTACGGTGCAAAAACGTTCGTACAAAGGTGCTTGTCCGGGCAATTTGCTGGGTAGTAAAAAATAACAGCCGGCGCTGATACCCAAAAATATTAACGCATAAGCAGCCGGCGTGTGCAACAGTACCCTTTTTTGAATGTTTTTCCCTGCTTTATGCCACACCAGCGGAAAGATGAGGCAGGCAAATAAAACGCCGGCAAGTACATAGCCTGTGGCACCCGCCCGTAATGAATAGTTGTCGAAAGTAACTAACCTGAACCGAAGCCAAAACTCAGGAAAGTACGACTGCTTATAATACCTTAACAAGAAATCCAAAGTGCTGGTTTTTTCCTGAGCTTCGGCAGCCCTGTTCAACCACCAAATACCCACCATGAGTATTACCGGCAACGAAACCAGCGCTACATTTATCGCCATCTTTGAAAAATTGCCCCAGTGCCGGTACACCATTGCCGCACCGTAAAGCATCAAACCAAAAAGGGCCATTTGCGCATGCATGAGGTATAACAATATTAGAATAAAAGCCGCAGCTACCTTATACATTACACGGCCCTTTTCTACGTCTTTTAAAATAACTAAAAACAAAAACAGCGTTGTTGGTATGGCAATAGTAAAACCAGTAAACCCATAAGTTACATTGTAACCGTATAAAAGTAAAATGCTTAGGAGGCCATACCATTGGTTTCCTTTTAGCTCTTTAATAATGCTGTAAATAGATACTTGCAGGGCAATTATGTAGAGTACATAAAAGGTTTTGTTCCCCACTTCTACGGAAGTAAATAAGCTGCAAAAAACGGTATGAAATGTGTTGGGGTAATACCAGGGCACGGCTTTATAATAATCGCCTAAGTTTTCGTTGCTATTTTGAGCATATTTATAAATTGTGGCTTCAGCCAGGTGATTTGGGAGATCGATAAAGGGAAGCAGGTTTACGCTGTAAAGTAAAATGATATTTAAAAGCACAATGACAAAAAGCACAAAGGGCACCTGACGATTTTGGTTTGAAAGCATGAATTTCGAATTAAGTACAAAGATTTGCGGACAAAATACAGTATTTAAGGCAACTGGAGTAATAGAACACCCTATTATTAAGGTTTAATGGCGAAGCGGTTTGTTTTAACCTTTCAGCTGATGTTGCAATTTTTTAGGCGTCTCTTTTCGAAATGCACAATGAAAACGTGCAAAACTATATTTTTGGTGTAGATTTGATTTCCGCTAATCCTTTCCTCCGAATTACCTGCCAATTCTTTTGATCAATTTAATAAAAAAAAAGAAATTTATGCAGCAGTTAATCCGGAGAGGGTTTATTTTATCAGCACAGTTTCTGTGCCTTTTTTCAACGATAACTCTTTTTGCCCAAACGCACACACCAAGGCCTGATGTAGCTATTAATGCGAAATGCAATGGTTATTACGAGTATTTACCTGAGGGCTACGATCCTAATGGAAGCGTAACCTATCCGGTAATCTTTTTTTTAACAGGCATTGGAGAAATGGGTAATGGCAATACGGAGTTGAACACCGTTCTGGTAAACGAAATTCCAAAACTTATCCAAAATGGCACTTTCCCAAAATCGTTTACAGTAAATGGCCAAACACACCGGTTTATTGTTATTACACCCCAGTTTAAAAAATTTCCAAGTATTGCAGATGTTAACAGTGTTATTGAATACATGTTGCCCCGTTATAAAATCAATTTAAACCGCATTTACCTTTCAGGGTTAAGTTACGGCGGAGGTCTGTGCTTTGCTTATACTGGCAACAACTCTACATACGCCAATCGCATTGCTGCTATTGTACCAGTAGCAACCCCTGAACCCAATCCAACAAGCACGCAAACGTCGGCTCAGGTAATTGATTCAAGAAGCCGGATTATTGCGGCAGCTAATGTGCCGGTTTGGGCTACACATAACCGAGGTGATGTAGGCGATCCTGTGGATATTGCTATTGATTACATCAACTCCATTAACGAAGCTCCGGCACCCACTCCGGCTGCAAAACTCACTATTTTTGAAGCTACCGGCCACAATGCGTGGTCGAGAACTTACGATCCTTCCTTTAAAGAAAATAACCTGAATGTATATGAATGGATGCTACAATTTCAAAGAGGTGCAGCTAACCAACCTCCGGTAGCCAATGCAGGAGTTAACAAAAGCATTACTTTACCAGTAAGCAGTGTTTTGATGTCGGCCTCAGCATCAGACCCGGATGGCACTATTCAAAGTTATAAATGGACTAAAATAGCAGGTCCTGTACAATATACAATTAGCAACAGCACTGCTTTAAACCCTACCATCAGTAACCTGGTGCAGGGCAGTTACACTTTCAGGCTTACTGTTACCGATAATGATGGAGCTGTAAATTCTGATGATGTTCAGGTAGTTGTTAACGCTGCATCCAATCAAGCACCCATAGCAAATGCCGGTTCTGATAAAAGCATTACGCTGCCAACTAACAGTACTACGTTAAATGGCTCAGGATCGGATGCGGATGGAACAATTGCTTCTTACGCCTGGAGTAAAGTCTCAGGGGGCGCAGCAACCATTAACAGCCCCGCATCAGCTGCAACTACTATCTCAAACCTTGTAGAAGGCACGTATATTTTTCGCTTAGCAGTTACTGATAATAACGGAGCAACAGGTACAGATGATGTTCAGGTAGTTGTTAGCGCTGCATCCAATCAAGCACCAAAAGCAAATGCCGGTTCTGATAAAAGCATTACGCTGCCAACTAACAGTACTACGTTAAATGGCTCAGGATCGGATGCGGATGGAACAATTGCTTCTTACGCCTGGAGTAAAGTTTCAGGGGGCGCTGCAACCATTAACAGCCCCGCATCAGCTGCAACTACTATCTCAAACCTTGTAGAAGGCACGTATATTTTTCGCTTAGCAGTTACTGATAATAACGGAGCTGTAAATTCTGATGATGTTCAGGTGGTAGTTAACGCAGAACCAGCGCCGCCGGTTATAACCAGTACAACGGTTAAAGTAAATTTATATGGTGGTACCAACCCTTACACAAACACAGAATGGAATAACTGGAATGTAAACAGCAGTTTAAACTCAGGCACATTAAAATACACCAATGCTTCTGTTTCGGGCATAAGTGCAGCTATAACTAAAAACACGCTCAGCGATAACGGAAGCACCTACGGCAGCGGCATGGCTCCTGCAGAAGTGTTGCGCTATACTTCTAATGCTTCTGTTGCAAGAACGCTGACTCTTACCGGACTTTCTGCCGGAAAAACCTACAACCTGGAGCTTTACGCCAGTAGAAACAACAGTGGCAACTCCACCACTTTCTCCGCAGGTGGCACGACAGTGACAGTTGTAACTGATAAGAACTTAACCAACAAAGCTGTCCTTACAGGACTTGTGCCTACTTCTGCAGGACAAATAGCTGTGAGTATTAAAAATCTAAATGGTTATAATTATTTAAATGGGTTTATACTTACCGAAAACGGTGCAGGGGCACCAACTGCCAATGCAGGCAGCGATAAAAGCCTGACCCTTCCTGAAAACTCTGTTACCCTCAATGGAAGCGGCACAGACGCTAATGGAACGATTGCCAGTTATAGCTGGAGCAAGGTTTCCGGACCTTCTCAATTTACATTCAGCAATGCCGCAAACTCGTCTACTTCAGTAAGCAACCTTGTGGAAGGAACTTATATTTTCCGGCTGACAGTTATTGATAATGAGGGTAACGCAGATGCAGATGAAGTGCAGGTTGTAGTAACCGCGGCCGCAAGTGGCGGTAGCTCTAAATTTTTGAAAGTAAACTTGTATGGTGGTACAAATCCGTATGCCAACGCGGAGTGGAACAACTGGAACGTAAGCAGCAGTTTAAGCTCCGGTGCTTTAAAGTATTCCGATGCCAGCACATCATCAGTTAGTGCTTCTATTAGCAAA
>JBBSRB010000154.1:0-6106 GCA_038243445.1 Chitinophagales bacterium
CTTGTCTATCAAATAAATAAAGAAAAATGGAGCGTGGTGCAGGCGCTGGAGCATCTAAATGGCTATGGCCGTTTTTACCTGCCGGCTATTGAAAAAGCACTTTCCAATCAAACCAATCCGCATTCTGCCTGGTTTAGCTCGGGCTATTGGGGCGAAAAATTTACTAAAAGTGTAACCCCTACCAATGTGTACCAGATAAAACAAAAGAAGAAGACAATGCAAAAGTTTTCGTTTCCAAACAGCTTAAATGTTGAAACTGTTTTAAAGGAGTTTTGCGGGCAGCAGGAAACTTATTTGCGCCTGATGGAAGAAGCAAAAAAAAGCGACCTGAACGTGAACCACGTACCCGTAAATTTTAGTAAACTGGTAAAATTGCGCCTTGGCGATGCCTTTAGGTTTTTAGTTGCGCACGAGCAGCGGCACATGATTCAGGCGCGCAATACGCTGAAAGAAACCGGCATTGCTACAGATAAATTTCCAGTAATCCTTCAGGTAATTCCACAGTAACCTGTTTTTTACGGGCGTCAATTTTTTTAATTGTTCCTTCATGCAGCGGTATCAATACTTCTTTCCCTTCTATTTCAAGACGGCAAAGAATTTGGTGCAGCTGCTCTATTACTTCTAAAATAGGACCTAAGGTGCCGCCGTTTTCCACCACGTTGTAGCCAAGCAAACTTATGGGCGACGATTTTGCCGAAAACTTTTTAAAATCGGGCTCCGGCAGCCAGGCTTCTTTTTGCGCTAGTTTAATGGCCCCTTCGCGGGTATCAATTCCTTGTAGTTTAATGTACAAATCCTCGGCTCCTTTTATGCGGGTGGTTTCAATAAAATACGGGAGAAAGCTTCCTTTTCGTTCTTCTATAAAAAGCGCAGCCAACCCTTTTAAGCTTGTTTTTTTTCCCAGGCTGTGTTGTAAAATCAGCTCGCCTTTTAAGCCGTAAACGGCTACCAGCTTTCCTATTTTAAAATATTCGGTCATTAGGCGCAAAAATAACTCCGTTAAGCAAAAAAGCTCCATTTGATTCAAAAGCTCATAAAAGATTGAGTTTTTTTATTTGTTAGCCGGCAGCGATATTTCTAGGCATCGCCTGTTGCGGCGCTCCGTTCAACTGTTGTACAAAAGGCATCTTCAGCCTTGCCCAACAAAAGGTTCAAAAAAGGGTGACCGTTGGGTTGCAGCAAAAAAAACAGTCTTTTCGCCAAAAAGAAAAAGGCTTCAAAAAGGGGTGTAAACTTTTACATGCAAGGCGGCCAGCCCTGGTGCATAAAATTGCCTACCCCTTTTCTAAACCTTTGTGCAAGTGCTCAATAGAATTCCCAGCCGGAAGGGGATAGTAGTAATTTAGCCGGCTACAACACTCGTTTTAAAAATAATGACTTTAGAAGTAACAGAAAGCCATCTGTGAAATTCATTCAAAGATCCGCGAAATCTGTAATGCAAAAAATCCCGCCTCTTTCGGGGGCGGGATTGAATTTTTTTAGAAAAGAATGTTTTTTTAACCTTCGGTTCCTTCGCTCGCGGCAGGACGTCTGTCGCGGCGTTGGTAAGGAGGGTTTCTTTGAGCCCTTCTTTGCCTCATGTTTTCTTCTTGTTTTTTTCTGTATTGCGCTTCGTGCTCGGTATGCCAGGTCTGGAATTTTTCCATAGCGGTAGCATCGTCAAACAAACCAAGCGATACACCACGCAACAAGTGTTTTAAGTATAATACACCTTTGCTGGAAAGAAGCTTGCGAACCGTATCGGTTGGCTGCGCGCCTTTACTTAGCCAATCCAGTGCCTTCTGCCGGTCTAACTGAATAGTGGACGGCGAAGTCTGTGGGTTGTAGGTTCCTAACTTTTGAATGAATTTTCCATCGCGTGGGCTGCGTGAATCGGCAACAACGATAAAGTAAAAGGGTCTCTTTTTTGACCCGTGTCTTTGCAGTCGGATTTTAACTGGCATCTTAAATAGACATTTAAATGCGTGAATAAATAAATTTACTAAGGCTGCAAATGTAAGATACGCGCCGGGACTTTGCAACAAAAGAATGGAAATGTTTTTTGCCTGTATAGATAACAGTCGGGCTGCATCGTTGGCCGTTGAACGTTGGCCAATGGCCGTTTAGGCCGATTTCGCAACTTAGGGTTCTTCACCGGCCAACTACCAACCGTCAACGGTCAACTGTCAACCGTCAACTGCCACCTATCCTCCGTCACCTATCAACCATCCACTGCCTTTTCCGCCATTAACTTTTTCACTAGTTGCTCCAGTTCGTAAATGCGACGCTCCAGCGCGGGCAGGTTTCTAAAAACTGCCTGGCTTCGTAGCGAGCTGGCATAATCTCCTGCCGGCGAGCCGGTAACAGCCGAATAAGGCTCTTTAAGCGTTTTACTTACGCCGCTTTGCGCGTTTATTTTCGATCCATCTGCAATTTGTATATGCCCAACTAAACCAGCTTGCCCGCCAATCATTACGTGGCTGCCAATTTTTGTGCTGCCCGAAACGCCTGCCTGCGCGGCAATTACGGTGCTGCTTCCTATTTCTACGTTGTGTGCAATCTGAATAAGATTATCGAGCTTGGCGCCCGCTCTAATTATGGTGGAGCCCATAGTTGCCCGGTCAATAGTGGTGTTTGCGCCTATTTCTACATTGTCTTCAATAACCACGTTACCAATTTGGGGCACTTTTTTAAACGATCCATCTGCCTGCGGCGCAAAACCAAAACCATCGCCGCCAATAACGGTGCCCGCATGTATTACTACTGCATTTTGCAAAATACAATCGTGGTACACTTTTACGCCCGGATGCAGCATGCAGTTTTCGCCAATACCGGCGCCATCGCCAATAAAACAATTGGGGAAAACCTTAGTGCCCCGGCCTATTTGCACACCTTCACCTATATAAGTAAAGGCGCCCACATACACATCGTCGGCAAGCCTGGCAGATGGTGCAATATAGCTTGGCTGCTGAATGCCCCTCATGTTTTGGGTTACCATTTCCTGGTACTTGCTAAGTAGTTGCGCAAATGCAGAATACGCATCGGCTACCCTAATGAGTGTTGGTTTTACAGCGTGTTTTAGTTCGTATCCTTCGCTGATAATAGCAATTGATGCTTTGGTAGAATATAAAAAATCTTCGTATTTGGGATTGGCCAAAAATGTAAGTTGCTCTTCCTGCGCTTCTTCTATTTTGCCAAAACCGGTTACAAGCGCATTGGCATTCCCTTCAATTCTTCCGTTAATAATGTGCGAGATTTGAGCGGCGGTAAACTGCATATAATTTTAGTAAAAAAGTAAAAGCCAAAGGAAATAGTGCTGAGTTGCTACTGCAATATTCCTACATTAAATATAACATACGATACAACTTTATGCTTTTTAACTTTTGCATTACCTGAGGTAGCAAAGATAATATTTTTTAAAAGGGGTAGATAATTGCGGATGAATAAGCGCATTATCTACACCCGAAATATCGGTAACAGTCCCATCTTTAAACAATACTTTTATACGTTCGTCGTTTGGGTTGTACGTGGTGTTTGAAGCCTGCCCGGTAAATACAAAATAATGAGCTTCTTCTTCGGCAATGCCTAATTTTTGCGCTACATCGCTTTTTAAGCTATCTATCAGTAAAGGATCAAATGGTTCTGCCTGAAATTTTACTTTAAGCAGTTTCCGGTTTATTAACCCGGTGCAAAGTCCCGACAGCACTACATCGGGATGAGCACACCAGTTTTTAATGGTGCACAGTACATCGGCGTCATCTAACTGAGTAAACTTATCCAGGTGGTTGAAAAAGTTATCATCGGGGCGGTGCTTTTTTAGAAAAAAGTCGAGTATGGTTGAAGCCGAATTTAATTCAATGCCGGCAGTAATTAACTCCTGCGCTCTTTCAATAATTTTCACCAGCATTTTTTCGGCGGCCACTACGGCTTTATGCAAATACACCTGCCAGTACATAAGCCGGCGCGCCACTAAAAACTTTTCTACCGAAAAGATGGCTTTTTCTTCAATCATTAGTTCGCCTTGGTGCACCACCATCATTTTTAAAATACGATCGTACCCAATAACGCCTTCCGATACACCGGTGAAAAAAGAGTCGCGGGTTAAATAATCCATTCTATCCACATCTAATTGTCCCGAAACCAATTGGCGCAAAAAAGGCTTAGGATACGTGCCGCTGAAAATTTCTATGGCCGTTTGCAACCGTCCACCCAACTGCTCGTTCATTAAAGTAAAAATAAGTTCCGAAATCACCTCGTGATGCACCCCTTTTATTAACCTTTTTTCCAGCGCGTGCGAGTACGGTCCGTGGCCAATATCGTGTAGCAAAATAGCAATCTTAGCACCCAGCTCTTCTTCTGGTGTTATAGCTACGCCTTTGTTTTTTAGCTCGGTTAGCGCAAGGCCCATTAAGTGGTAAGCACCCAACGAATGATGCAGGCGTGTATGCACGGCGCCGGGGTACACAAGCGATGCAAACGCCATTTGATGAATGCGGCGCATGCGCTGGTAATAGGGGTGCGAAATAATGTCGAAAATGAGCGGATGATCTATTGTAATGAATCCATAAACCGGGTCGTTAATAATTTTGCGTACATAGGACATTTGATTGTAGATTTTAGATTTTGGGGGTGTGGATTACTTCCTGCCTTAACCTGCTTAGCATCAATAAAAATAAGCACAACACCGGAATGTTTACATTTGTATGGAATGGATTTAAAGTAAAAGACCCTATAAAGGGTATTCCTTTCTCATTTAAAAATTACTTATTAATAGTTGATAGATCACGAAGTTTTAGCACCTGGTTAAAAACCGTACATCTAAAATCGCAAATCTAAAATCGCAAATCTAAAATCGCATGTCGTTAGCAAAAATACTTTGGGTAGATGATGAAATAGAAAGCCTGCAATCGCAAAAGCTTTTTTTAGAAAACAAAGGGTACGAAGTGCACACGTTAACCAATGGGTTTGATGCCATTGATTACGTAAAAGAAAATATTGTAGACGTAGTGCTAATTGACGAAAGTATGCCGGGCATTACCGGGTTAGAAACACTGGCAAAAATTAAAGAACACAACGCCTCTATTCCGGTAGTATTAATAACAAAAAACGAAACGGAAAATTTAATGGATGATGCCATTGGCAGCCAAATATCGGATTACCTGATAAAACCAGTAAACCCAAACCAGGTATGGCTTTCATTAAAAAAAATTTTGGATAATCGCCGCCTTGTGGCCGAAAAAACAACTACATCGTACCAGCAACAGTTTCGTAATTTGTTTATGGCGTTAAACAGCAACCCAAGCCACCAGGAGTGGATGGGCATTTACAAAGAGTTGGTGTTTTGGGAATTGAGTTTGCAAAAAAGCGACAGTCCGGAAATGCAGGAAATTTTTCAAAGCCAAAAGAACGAAGCCAACGCCGAATTTTTTAAATTTATTTCGCGCAACTACACTTCCTGGCTAAAAGAAAAAGAAAGGGACAAGCCCATTCTTTCTCATACATTATTAAAAGAAAAAGTGTTTCCACAAATTGAAAAAGGCGTTCCTCTTTTCTTTGTTTTAATAGATAACCTGCGTTGGGATCAGTGGAAGTCTATTCAACCCATTTTTGCCGAAAGCTTTCGAATGGTAGAAGAAGAAAGTTTTTACAGCATTTTACCCACCGCTACTCAATATGCCAGAAACGCCATTTTTGCCGGCATGCTTCCATCAGAAATTGAAAAAAAATTTCCGCAACTTTGGAAAAACGATGAAGAAGAAGGCGGCAAAAACATGGCCGAAGAAGAGTTTTTAAAAGCCCAGTTAAAAGCTGCCGGAAAAGGCGACCTGCGCCTGTCGTACACAAAAGTGTTAAACAACAATGCGGGGTTAGACTTGTTGCACAACATTCATAATTTACTAACCAACGACCTGAACGTAATTGTGTACAATTTTGTAGATATGCTTAGCCATGCACGCACGGAAATGGAAGTATTGAAAGAATTGGCCGGCGATGAAGTAAGTTACCGAAGTATAACTACATCGTGGTTCGAACATTCGCCGCTGCACCAGGCACTAAAAAAGATAGCCGATAAAGGCATTAAAATAGTGCTGGCAACCGACCATGGAAGTGTGCGTGTAAAAACACC
>JBBSRB010000155.1:0-6096 GCA_038243445.1 Chitinophagales bacterium
ATTGAAAAAGATTAATTGAAATTTTGTTTTTTGAATTTTTCGTAGCGGGCTTTCAGTTCTTCTATATCCATGCCCAGTAAATAAATGTTGCGGAAGATGGCGGGCAGTTCTTTTTCTACAAACTCTGTTTTGCGATATTGCGTTGCGTATTTTTGCGCCTCCGTACTAACAAAGTATCCTATCCCCCGCTGGTTGTAAATAATGTTTTGACCCTGCAAAAATTCGTAGGTGCGCATTACTGTATTTGGGTTTACTTCCAGTTGCATGGCTAACTCCCGTACCGCCGGTATGCGTTCTTCTACTTTCCACTGTTTCAGCAAAATCTTTTCGCAGATGTAGTCGGCTATTTGCAGGTATATTGCTATTGAATCTCTGAATTGCATTATAAAATATTTAAAGGACTACACTTGTTTTTCTTTCAACCGGTAATAGGTTACGATCCATAAAAATGGCGCAGTTGCATACATCACCATGTAGCGAAAAACCTCCCCTATCCAGCCGGGTACTTGAATCAAACGGTCATTAATACCATCAACATGCACACGGTAAGAAGTTAAAAACCCTCTGTGATAGCCGCCTTTGGGTAAAACAAGCTCATTAAAAAAATACAGCAGACAGAACAAAACAAAGCAGGCAATAAAACCGGCAATGATAGTTTTAATGAAGCTGTATTTTTCAAAATAAACAGAACCTAGCAGAAAGACAGACTGCACTGAAAAGAAGATGAGTAAAAAATTGACGGTTGAATCCTTGTTAAACTGAAGAAGGTTAATCTTGAACATATTGACCACCGTAATTTTGTCAGCCGCCTCATTAGCTCCGGCAAAACTTTTGGAAATTGCAACTAACGCTATGTCTACTAAATAAAATGCGGCGGTAAAAACAACAATAAACACCACTACCGTGTACAGCAAGCTGCACAAAAGCTTTTCGAATGTAGAAGCAGGCACTAACAGAAAGTTGATGCCCTTTGCTCTTGATCCTAAATCGTGGAAATACTGGCTGGCATAAAATGTACCTAACGCAAAAAGCGAAAGAAAAAAGGTCACCTGTTGCAGATCCTTAGACATTGGGCGTTCACTATCGGTGAGCATAAATAATACAAACCAGGCGATCAATAAACCTATAAATGCAATCACCGATAGACCATAGCGTTTTTTATTATCTGCCCAGTGCTTCAACACCAATAACCTGAAACGATTGAAACTGAAAAATTGATTCATAAAAGGGTTTTAAGATTGAAACAGTTTGGTGATTTGATCACTGTTTGTAACAATGGCTTTGTATAATAATTCAAGATCGAGTTTTGTTTCTTCTTCACTATTGTTAGCGGTAACAATCACGTTTCCTTTCAAAGAAGATTCGCTGTATAAAGCCCTTTTTTCGTCAGCATCATCATAAGCAAACCGAAACGATAGTTTACGGGTAATGTCTGATACGTTCTGATCGAATAAGATTTTCCCGCTTTCAACAACCGTAATCCGGTCAATCAGGTTTTCCAAATCTTTTACCTGGTGCGTACTAATAATAATGCAGCGGTCCTCATTTAATGCTTCGGCCAATACTTTTCTAAACTGGCTTTTGCTCATAATATCCAGCCCATTTGTTGGTTCATCCATCAGGAGCAGACGAACATTAGTAGCCAGTGCAAACGAAATGAGTACTTTTTTCTTTTGCCCGTAACTCATGTTTTGCAATGTACTGTCTGTAGGAATTTGAAAGACGGACATGTAATTTTGAAACTTATGCTGGCTAAATTTGCTGTAAAAAGGCGCCTGATAGGCTAAAAATTCAGTAATAGAAATATCGGGCAGATAGAATTCTTCCGGCACCATAAATACATCGCTTAAAAAAAGCGGCTGACGGTCTGCCGGTGTGTGGCCATTTACAGTAATAACACCAGAACTTGGAAAAAGCAGCCCGGCTATATTTCGTAGTAAGGTAGATTTTCCTGTGCCGTTTTTTCCTAACAAGCCATACACATGCCCCCCGGAAAACTGTAAAGAAAGGTTATCGAAAACAGGTTTTTTTTTATAGCCAAAACAAAGGTTTTGTATTGTAATCATTTACAGTGATTTAGTGTACTACTTCAATAGTACACTACGAAAGTATATCGTATTTTCTAATTTCCAAATCTTTTTCAACCTTTTTTGATGAGTGGTTAAAAAAGAGTACAGCCGAGAAAGCCGTAATTTGCAGTGGAAAAAGGAAGTCCAGCAAACCTGACTTGTATCTTTAAATTTAAAGAAGTTGTGTACCCTTTTTGAATGGTTTTTAATCGCAAATAAAAAAATTTACTTGAATTTTACTAATACCCTTTTTTAAAGGTTTTTAAACAATCGGGAAGAGAAAATCAAAGATCAGAACAAAAATTAACAACCGTTAAGCCCAAATTATTATACGGCATTATGACCAACGATTTAAGAAAGCAGCAAGCCCTGGAATACCACTCGAAAGGCAAGCCTGGTAAAATAGAAGTAATACCTACGAAAGAAGCCAAAACCCAACGCGATTTGTCGCTGGCTTACTCGCCGGGCGTAGCCGAACCCTGCAAAGAAATTGCCGCCAATAAAGAAGACGTATATAAATACACCGCAAAAGGAAACCTGGTTGGCGTTATTTCTAACGGTACGGCGGTGCTGGGTTTGGGCGATATTGGACCAGACGCGAGCAAGCCGGTTATGGAAGGTAAAGCAGTGCTGTTTAAAATTTTTGCCGATATAGATGTATTTGATATTGAAATAGCCGAAAACGATCCGGAGAAGTTTGTTCAAATCGTAAAAGCCCTTGAACCTACTTTCGGTGGCATTAATTTAGAAGACATTAAAGCACCTGAATGTTTTTTTATAGAAAAAGCACTCCGTGAGCAATTATCCATCCCGGTAATGCACGACGACCAGCACGGTACAGCTATTATCAGTTCGGCGGCTTTAATCAATGCACTTCTTATTCAAAAAAAGAAGATAGAAAAGGTGCGTTTTGTAGTAAATGGCGCCGGTGCGGCAGCCATGGCCTGCATTCAACTGTATGTTGCTCTTGGCGCAAAACCCGAAAACTTTTGTGTTTTCGATATTAAAGGTCCGCTGCATCGCGACCGCGATGATTTGGAAGAATTTAAAAAACGCTTTGCCAATGCAAAAGCCGACACATCTTTAAGCAAATCCTTAAAAGGTGCCGACGTTTTTTTAGGTCTTTCGGTAGGCAATGTAGTAAATGCAGAAATGGTACGAAGTATGGCAAAAAACCCGGTGGTGTTTGCCATGGCCAACCCCGATCCTGAAATTGACTGGGAAGAAGCCTCATCTGCCCGAACCGATTTAATTATGGCCACTGGCAGAACAGATTTTCCAAACCAGGTGAATAATGTATTAGGTTTTCCGTACATTTTTAGAGGTGCGTTGGATGTGCGGGCAACTCAAATCAACGAAGCCATGAAACTGGCGGCTGTTCATGCACTGGCAAACCTCGCCCAAACGCCGGTGCCAGACATTGTAAATCTGGCGTATAATGCAAAAACCATCACGTTTGGAAAAGAGTACATTATTCCTAAACCGCTGGATCCACGGCTGCTGGCAACTATCGCGCCTGCAGTAGCAAAAGCGGCAATAGAAAGCGGCGTGGCACAACAACCCATTACAGATTGGGAAGGATATGTAAACGATTTAAACAGGCGGCTTGGATTAGACAACCAGGTAATCAGGGCATTGGGCAGCAAGGCACGCCAGAATCCCAAAAGAATTGTTTTTGCGGAAGCTGAAAACACGAAAATTTTGAAAGCCGCTCAAATTGTGGTGGACGATGGCATTGGTTATCCTATTTTGTTGGGCGATGAAAACCGCATTAGAACCATTGCTGCAAACAATGGCATTAACCTGGAAGGCATTCCTATTTACGATCCGCGCAGCGATGCAATGGAGGAAAGACGCAACGTTTACGGATCGTTATTTTTCAACAAAAGAAACCGCAAAGGGTTCAACTACTACGAATCGAAAAAGGTAATGAAGGACCGCAACTATTTTGGCTGCATGATGGTAGAAACCGGCGAAGCCGATGCCATGATCTCTGGTCTTTCTAAAAATTATCCCGATACAATTCGTCCTGCCATACAATGCATTGGTATAGAAGAAGGCGTAAACCGCGTTGCCGGAATGTATTTAATGCTGACACAAAAGGGCCCGCTGTTTTTAGCCGATACAACGGTAAACGTTCGTCCAACAGCCGAAGAATTAGCAGAAATTACGTTGCTGGTGGCCAAAGAAGTAAGGCATTTTAATCTCACGCCGCGCATAGCCATGCTTAGTTATTCAAATTTTGGCTCGTCTCACACCGATGAAGCAAGGCTGGTTGCCGCCGCCCGACGAATTGCAAAGGAAAAAGATCCTGGCCTTATTGTAGATGGCGAAATGCAGGTAAGCATTGCTTTCAACAACGATTTGTTGAAAGAAAACTATCCCTTTAGCGAACTCGTTAATAAAGATGTGAATACGCTTATCTTTCCAAATCTTTCGGCTGGTAACGTAGCGTACAACTTGTTAAAGGAAGTAGGTTCGGCGGATGCTATTGGCCCAATTTTGTTAGGCTTAAACAAACCTGTTCACATTTTGCAGTTAGGAAGTTCTGTTCGTAATATTGTAAACATGTCTATGATTGCGGCTGTAGATGCACAACTGAAAAATCAAATGGCAACAGAAGAAATGGTGCGCCGCTCGCCATGGTGGAAACGTGTAAAAAAATAATGGCGCCAACAATCAACATTTATGAAGAAATTTTTTACTGATGCAGGCAAGTTTATTTTAATGCTGAAAGGCATGTTTTCCAAACCCGAAAATTGGAAAATGTACTGGAAAGAATTTATGCACCAATGCTCCGAAATCGGCATTGGCGCTTTAGGTATTGTTGTTATCATTTCGTTTTTTATTGGTGCGGTTTCTACCATTCAAACGGCTTATCAGCTGGTAAGCCCTTTAATTCCGCTTTCCACCATCTCGCAAATTGTACGCGATACCGTTATTCTGGAGTTTGCCCCTACCCTTTGCTCTATAGTGCTGGCAGGCGTTATTGGCTCTAAAATAGCCGGCGAGCTGGGCAATATGCGTGTTTCCGAGCAAATAGATGCACTGGAAATAATGGGCATTAACACAAAAGCATACCTGATTTTGCCTAAAATAATTGCTGCGCTTGTTGTAATACCTATGTTGATTGTTTTAGCTATGATATTGGGCATTTTTGGTGGCCGGGTTGCAGGCACCATGTCGGGCATTATTCCCGGCGAGGTGTTCGACAAAGGTTTGCGCGAAGGTTTTGTAGCCTACAACGTGTTTTTCTCTATTATAAAAGCATACACGTTTGCCTTCATTATTGCCAGCATTCCTTCTTTCTTTGGTTATCACGTAAGCGGCGGCGCTCTTGAAATTGGCCGTGCCAGCACCAAATCGGTAGTTGTAAGTTGTGTTTTAATTTTGTTTGCAGATTATGTATTGTCTGCGCTATTGTTATAATTATGATTGAAATAAAAGATCTTCGAAAGGGGTTCGATGGAAAAACAGTGTTAAACGGCATAAATGCGGTAATGAAAGCCGGCAATTGCAACCTGATTATAGGCAGCAGCGGCAGCGGTAAAACCGTATTTATGAAGTGTTTGGTAGGTTTGTTTAAACCCGATAGCGGCAGCATTTTGTATAGCGGCGATGACTTTACAGCTATGAACGTAGTGGAAAAAAAGGAAATACGTAAGGAGATTGGAATGCTGTTTCAGGGTTCGGCGCTATTTAGCAGTATGACGGTACAAGAAAACATTATTTTCCCCCTTGACATGTTTACCAAGGACACCCGTAAACGCAAGCTCGAACGGGTAAACGAGGTATTGCAACGAGTGGATTTGGAAGGCGTGAATAAAAAATTTCCAGCCGAATTAAGTGGTGGAATGATGAAGCGCGTGGGCATTGCGCGGGCAATAGTGTTAAATCCAAAATACCTGTTTGTAGATGAACCAAACTCGGGCCTCGACCCGCAAACCTCGGGGCTGATTGATAAACTGATTCAGGACATAACGTTGGAATACAACATTACCACCGTTATTAATACGCACGACATGAA
>JBBSRB010000156.1:0-5897 GCA_038243445.1 Chitinophagales bacterium
GATAAGCAGGTGCTTCAGTTTTTTGTAGTTACCTGTTGTTTTACGCTTTTGCTTTCTTCGGTGGATATCGAAATTATTTCGTGGTTTGGCTGGTTAAAAGCATCGGAAAAAACCTTGTTTACCAACAACCTTTTTCTATTGATTTTGAGCAACGGTTTTTATTGTTTTATTCTTCTTTTTATTTGGAACCTGATGTACTTTATGTACCACTACGTTACTAAAAGCCGACGGCAACAATTAGATACATTAAAGCTGGAAGCATTGGTGCGCGAGCTGGAACTAAAAACCATTAAAGCACATATAAACCCGCATTTCATTTTTAACGCGCTAAACAGCATCAGGGCGCTGATAGACGAAAACCCCGGCAGGGCGCGCACAGCAGTAACCGAGTTAAGCAACATTTTGCGCAGCAGCTTAAAGGCAGAAAAAGGCGAAACAGTACCTTTTAGCGACGAATTAAAAATTGTAAGGGATTACCTGGCGCTTGAATACATGCGTTTTGAGGATAGGTTAACAATAGAATACGAAGTGGCAGAAAATACCCTGCAGCAGCAAGTGCCGCCAATGATGCTGCAAACCCTGGTAGAAAATGCCATTAAACACGGCGTAAGCAGGCAGGTAAAAGGCGGAGTGGTAAAAGTAATTTCAGGCTTTATAGGCGATTATCATTTGCTTGCCGTGCAAAACACCGGGCATTTAAATGGCGCTGTAAAAAAAAACGGGTTTGGGTTGTGGAGCACGCACAACCGATTGCAGTTGCTCTTTGGTGAGAAAGCTAAATTTGAGCTTCGCCAGCTAAACCAAACAGTGGTGGAAGCAAAAGTTTTAATTCCCGTTTAAAAAATTATAAATCAATAATTGAAAGAATTTGAAATTGATGGCAATTGATAATAAATAATTAAGGGTGAAAGTCTATTATCTTTTAAGGAACCACAAACTATAAACTTCTGTTATGAAAGCGATTATTATTGATGACGAACGTTTAGCACGCGCTGAATTGAGAAAAATGCTGCAGGAATATCCTGAAATAGAAATAGTGGACGAAGCTGCGAATGCAGATGAAGGAATTCAAAAAATTGAAACCCACAATCCCGATCTAATTTTTTTAGATATTCAAATGCCAGGCAAAACAGGCTTTGATTTGTTGGCCGAATTAGATGCTGCGCCGCAGGTAATTTTTACCACCGCTTTTGATGAATATGCCTTGAAAGCTTTCCAGGTAAATGCATTGGATTATTTGTTAAAACCCATTGAACCGAAACGGCTGGCCGATGCGATACTTAAATTAAACAACGGCGAACATTCACATCAAACAGCTACCATTAACGGCGATGGAAACCGAAGCCTGCTTACCGAAAACGACCAGGTTTTTGTAAAAGACGGCGATCGTTGCTGGTTTGTAAAACTGAGCGAAATAAGACTATTTGAAAGTGTAGGTAATTACGCCAAAGTGTTTTTCAGCAATAACAAACCGCTTATTTTAAAGTCGTTAAATTCTTTAGAAGAGCGGCTTGATGAAAAAGTATTTTTCAGAGCAAACCGTAAGCACATTGTTAATTTACGATTGATTGATAAAATAGAACCGTATTTTAATGGCGGTTTGTTATTAGAATTAAAAGGCGGCGAAAAAATAGAAGTAAGCCGCCGGCAAACGGTGAAGTTTAAAGAGATGATGAGCCTGTGATGATGAGCAGTAAAGGGTGAACGGACGGGTTAGGTAAGATTAAAAATTCTAGTTGTAAGCAAGCTTAAGGCATAATACTAATTTGTAAAACGCCCGGGAACAAAATCAAAGCAGTACGCCGAAGTTAAAACCATTAGCTGCTAACAAATTACAACTCATCTGTTGCTAATCTCCTATCTTGCTTACTAACAAAACAACTTATAATGAAGAAAACCTTCTTTTCTTTTTTTGCCGCCTTATTATTTTTTTCGGCACAAGCTCAACTGACAAAAGGTAATTGGGTGGTAGGTGGGAGTGGTAGCTTTTATTCATCAAAAAGCACATTTTCAAGCCCAAGTTTTTCACAACATTCGGAAGGATTTGATTTGAATATTTCCCCTAATGTAGGCTACTTTATTGTTGATAAGTTTGTAGTTGGTTTAAGTCCATCATTTTCTTGGGGTAAGTTTGAAGACAATGGAGGAGGAAATTCAAATATCAAACGATTTTTGATTGGGCCATTTGCAAAGTATTATTTTCTTAACACCGATAAGCCCTTCAACATTTTGTTAGCAGCTTCTTATCAACATGGAGTCTATTCCTTCAAACCCACGACCGGAAACAGTTCTACATTCTTGGTTGCTGCAGGCCCTGTAATCTATCTTAACTCTTCAGTTGGTTTGGAATTTACACTTGGATACGCTTCAAAAGTGGACGACATTAAGAATAACTACAAAACTACTCAGAAGGGTTTTCAAATGGGTATCGGTTTTCAAATTCATTTAGAAAAAGAATAAAGCACATCAGATGAAACAAATATTTTTACTCCTTACAAGCAGTCTATGCGTGATTGCAAATGCACAACCTTCAATTTCTCCTGACATATACAATGAGTTTTGTCCAAATTCGGTTATCACATTTGCAGTTACTTTGGCAGGCAGCAGTCCTGCTGTTGTGCCAAAAGCACTCAATGCAGCACCATCTGTAGTACGACAGGCCTATAACATTCAAACATCAAGTGGGGTCACCACGTTCAACTTTGATGGACGATTTATTGACGTTAATAATAAACAAACTTTTCAGGTAAACTACAAATATGGACCGAGCAATAGAGACACAACGAAGGATTTCACATTTATCAAAATCAAGTCCCTGACTCTTCTTGGTGACGGTTCATCCAATGATTGCTCTAAAATAAATCCCTCACCCGCAAGCATTACGCACCTCGCTGCCAGGCAGGTAGTGTCGCCATTAGTTTTGCAAACATTCAATACACTAATCCATTCGAAAACCCAAACCGAAAAAGATGCCATGCGCCTGTTGAAATTTGTGGAAGTGGGAAGTGGCGGGTACGTTCCGGCCAGAGTAGCTTCCGGCGACACCAAATCGGGTTACACTTTGAAAGCATCGCCTAACCCTGCGCGAAACAATGTTACCATTAGCTTAACTCCTTCTGGTAGTACGGCAAAGGCTAATACTTATTTTATACAGGAAATACGAATAAGTGATAAAATAGGCGGCATTAGAAAACAAGTAAGCTTTAAAAACAAGCAACTCGCTCAAACCATCAGCATTACCGACCTCAAACCAGATATTTACACGGTGAGTGTTTTTGACGGGAACTTATGGCAAAACATAAAACTGTTAGTACAAATAAAATAATTTAAAGAAAAGGGTAACTGCAGCCCAGCAGCCAACCAAAAGATAAATTACTAAAGCCACACTGCAAAACTTTTAGCCGAATAATTTATTTTTAGACGTTCAATTATGAAAAAAATATTTCTGATACTTGGTATTACAACAAGCGTGATGGCCTGCGCACAAAAAACAACCAACGTTATTACGGGAAGCGAAGTGTTGCGCATCGAAAACTTTTTAGCTTCCGACGATATGCGCGGACGCAAAACGGGCTCGGTTGAAATAGATTCTGCAGCACAATTTATTGCCCGCGAGTTTGCAATAGCGGGACTGCAACCCTTTCAAGGCAGTTTTTTACAGGAGTTTGCCATGGTGCGTCCAAAGTTTATTTCGGCTAAAGCCGAGATGGATGATGTGGAACTTGATCCAAAAAACGTAATTGTTGTTACTTCTGTTGCCGATTTAAAAGTTAACGAAAAGGGGGGCTATCGTGTTCAGCATTTTAACGGAAGCACTATTAAAGATGCGGTTCATTTTAATCGCGAAGCACGGGCAGCGGTTGGTGCAAAAGAAAATAATATCATTTTTGTAGATACCCTTTTTGCAAAGACTTTTTCCAGGTTAACAGGCTTAAAGCGGCAAATGTTTAAATCTCCGTACAGCACCATTTTTATTTTAGGCTCGTATCAGCCAAAAGAGTTTACTATAAAAGTCGAGCATGCCATTGAAGAAAGCGGGTTAAAAAACGTGGTAGCCACCATACCGGGTAAAAGCAAAAAGGATGAATATGTAATTTTTTCGGCCCACTACGATCATATAGGCGTTGGAAAACCGGATAATAAGGGCGATAGTATCTACAATGGCGCCAACGACGATGCCGCCGGAACAACCGCTGTAATAATGTTAGCTAATCATTTTAAAAAGTTAGATAACAACGAACGTACACTAGTTTTTGTAGCTTTTACGGCCGAAGAAGTAGGAGGTTTTGGCTCGCAATATTTTTCGCAAACCTTGCCGCCCGATAGTATTGTAGCTATGTTTAATATCGAAATGATCGGCACCGAAAGTAAGTGGGGGAAGAACTCTGCTTTTATTACCGGTTTTGAAAAAACAAACATGGGCGCCATTTTGCAAGAAGCTTTAAAAGGGTCATCTTTTTCTTTTCACCCCGATCCTTATCCCGATCAGCAATTGTTTTACCGCTCCGATAATGCAACGCTGGCGCGGCTTGGTGTACCGGCGCATACTATTTCCACATCAAAAATGGACAGCGAACCCAATTACCACAAACAGAGCGATGAAGTAGGAACACTGGACATTGAAAACATGACCGAGATTATTAAGGCCATTGCCGAAAGTTCAAAAACAATCGTGAGCGGCAAGCAAACGCCTACACGAGTGCCCATGGAAAATTAATGAAAAATTTTTTTTTACCTCTTTGCTTTATTGCTCTTTCATTCAGCACCTTTGCGCAATCAGGGGTTGATAGTATAAAGCAACAATATGTTCAAAATACATTAAATTATTTAGCGGCAGACAGCTTAAAAGGCAGAGGAAGTTTTACACCTCAACTTTACAAATCAGCCCATTTTATAGCTAAGGAATTTGATAGTATTGGACTAAAATCTTTTCCCGGTTTTGATGGTTTTTATCAGCCCTTTCAAATGGAAGGTTCAAAAGGAAAGGGAAAAGACTCTGCAGGAAATTATCTTTCTGAGAAGGTTCTATTGAATGTAATAGGTGTGCTCCAGGGAAAGACTAAACCTGAAGAAGTAATTATTTTTTCTGCACATTACGATCATGTAGGAATAGAAGCTGGCGAAATACACAATGGCGCTAATGATAACGCATCGGGCACGGCGGCCATGCTTGCATTGGCAGCTTATTTTTCGGCACGAAACGATAATGAACGAACAATTATTTTTTGCGCTTTTTCCGGCGAAGAATTGGGCTTGTGGGGTTCTACTTTTTTTGCACCTAACTTAATTGCCGAAAAAGTTATAGCCGTTATTAATATAGAAATGATTGGAAGAACTTCGGTTGGTAAAAACGCGTTTTTTATTACCGGCGCGCAGTATTCTGATCTATCTAAAATAATAGAAAATGCTTTAAAAGGCAAAGCAAAAATAAAGAGAGAACCCGACAGCAGTAAGCAGCTTTTTAAACGATCTGATAATCTGCCTTTTGCGTTAAAAGGTATTCCGGCACACAGTATTATGTCATCCGATGACAGCGAGCCCTGTTATCATCAACCATGCGATGATGTTAAACGACTTGATGTATCAAACATGATTAACATTATTAAAGCCATTGCTATCGGAACCGAATCGTTGATTAATGGAACCGACACGCCAAAACGGATTAAAGCATCTCAAATAAATTAAACCTTGCAATGGTTTGCGGCACAGAAAATATAATTAATACGTAATTTTTTGGCAGACTTTATTTACTTTCTATTTTGTCTTTTTGCACGGGCGAGTAATCGGTTTTAGCTTGTCCGTTTACTACCAAATTATCAAAGTAGCATTTTACTCCGGTGGCTCTATTCATGTCTTCTACGTTTTGAATATGAAAATGTAAATGTGCTTCCGATGAA
>JBBSRB010000157.1:0-5479 GCA_038243445.1 Chitinophagales bacterium
AATCTCATCTAAAAAAATGGTTCCGCCATTTACCGTTTCAAAATATCCTTTGCGACTTTCCACAGCGCCGGTAAACGACCCTTTTTCATGTCCAAATAGTTCCGAATCAATAGTTCCTTCGGGGATAGCGCCGCAGTTTACCGCAATAAAGGGGTTGTGTTTGCGTGCAGAAAGCGAATGAATAATATGCGAAAAGGCTTCTTTGCCTACACCGCTTTCACCCGCAATCAGCACCGTTAAATCGGTATTGGCCACCTGCGTAGCCACTTGCAGCGCATAGTTTAACGCCGGAGAATTTCCAATAATGCCAAACCTGTTTTTAATGCTTTGTGCTTCCATTCTATTGCGTTCTATCGTTTGATGTTATGGCTTTTAAAAAAAAGGATGCTAATTATTAGGCGATTCATTTAAAAACTACGCTACTATTTCACCTAATAAAGTAGCCTGCGTACATCCGGTAACATGTACCAACACATAATCGCCCGGTTTAAAATCAAATCCTTCTTTGTTAAATACAATCACTTTATTTTGGCCGCTTCGACCCATCCATTGTTGGTTGTTTTTTTTAGAATTACCTTCAATCAGCACCTTAAATGTTTTGCCCAAATCGCGTATATTGCTTTGATGCGAAAGTGCGCCCTGCAGGTCAACTACTTCTTGCAGCCGCCGCTTTTTCACCGCAAGCGGAACATCATCCTGGTACCGGCGGTGAGCCAGCGTTCCGGGTCGCTCGGAATAAAAAAACATATAACTCATTTCGTAGCCGGCGTATTCCATTAGTCGCAACGTATCATGGTGATCTTCTTCTGTTTCGGTGCAAAAGCCGGTAATAATATCGGAGCTGATGGCGCAATCGGGCATGATCTCTTTAATGCGATCAACTTTTGAACTATACCATTCGCGTGAGTAATTGCGGTTCATCAACCCTAAAACCCGAGTAGAACCACTTTGTAAAGGCAGGTGAATGTAGTTGCAAATGTTTTCGTATTTCGCCATTGTGTATAACACATCATCGGTAATATCTTTGGGGTGAGAAGTGGAAAAGCGCACGCGCAGTTGCGGCGATACCAGCGCCACCATTTCTAATAAACGGGCAAAGGTGATAGCTTCCTGCTCCCCGGTGGGAGAACTTAGGTCGGAAAGACTTTTATTTTGGTGCTTAATTTCTAAAGCTGAATTCTTAATTTCTATATTTTTAGACTCGTTTTCACCTTCCCACCGGGAAAGAGCTTTAGCATCCTCTTCAACAATCAGAGAAGTTGTTGGGGAGGGGCTGTAATAATAACTATCTACATTTTGACCAAGCAAGGTTACTTCTTTATAACCTGCGGCCACTAAATCCTGACATTCTTTTATAATACTTTGCGCATTGCGACTGCGCTCGCGACCACGGGTAAATGGAACTACACAAAACGCACACATATTATTGCACCCACGCATAATGCTTACAAAAGCGGTAATTCCGTTGCTGTTTAATCGCACCGGCGAAATGTCGGCATAAGTTTCATCTCTGCTTAAAAGTACATTTACTCCTTTTTGTCCGCCATCAGCTTCTAAAATTAGTTGCGGCAGTGTTCGGTACGCATCGGGACCAACAACCAAATCAACAAGTTTTTCTTCTTCCAGCAATTTTGCTTTTAGTCGTTCTGCCATACATCCAAGCATACCCACCAACATTCCGGGATTGCGCTTTTTAAGTTTTTTAAATTCGGTAAGGCGTTTACGCACTGTTTGTTCGGCCTTTTCCCTAATAGAGCAGGTGTTTAATAAAATAAGGTTGGCTTCCTCTATGTTTTTGGTGGCGCCAAAACCTTCTGCCTGAAGTATGGACGCAACAATTTCGCTGTCACTGAAATTCATGGCGCAGCCATAACTTTCTATATAAAAACGTTTTTTGAATAAATTAGTATCGGCAAGCTGCGGAAGAAAAACTTCGCCCTGGCGCAATTCATCGTGCACTTTTGAAGCAATTTCGAACATAAGAAAAAAAAATTGAAGGGCAAAGATAACTATTCTGGACGTTGGCGGTGACACTCTGTCATATTTTAAGAACAATTTGGAGCAGGAAATGAGAACTTCTTTCAGCCAGAATACAGACCCTTTTTCTAACGTTTTAAATCACAGCTCTGCGGGCTTTAGTAGATTTTGCCGGTAATAAACAGCGATGCAAACCCTTGAAAAAGGGTATTTATGAAATTTAATCTCAAAGTGCTAATAATCGAAGATTTAAAAAGGGCTACACGCTGCGTTTTAATTTGGCTTGCAGCCAGGAGTTTTTTACCGGAATAATCCAATTGGTTTCCAACTCTGTTTTAGTGGTTACTACATTATTAAAATACAAAGTATCGGGAGAAATAAAACCATTTTCAAAAGCATACGTCAATTGGTTCAAAGGAAGCGTTTGAACCTTTTCGGCTACAAAAAAAGCAAGGTTGGTACGGTTAAAAAAATCAACGCCAAACTGCTCTCCTAAACCTTTTATAAATTTTACAGAAGAATCGGTGCTGCAGCCGCTAACGCCCGTGGAAGTTTCATCGGCCATCAGCACAACAAACTGCCCGAAAAACAAGTTTCCATAAGCGGTAACATCGGCGCCGTGCGAAAACCATTGACCACAAAAGCGCTCTACCTTTTCTTCAATATGCAACGCTTCGCTGATGGAAAACAGCCGGCTGCTTTGGTAAATCCATACACGGCTTTGCGGAGAGAAATTCTTAGGTAACAGTTGTTTGAATTCTAGCTTCATGACGCAAAATTAAACGGAAAAAAAAGATTGTTTGAATAAGGGAAAGCAGGGAGGAAAACTTAAACTACTTTATGAACTTTACGTTCTAACCTTCTTTGAAGTCCATCAAAAATATACCGACCAATTTCAACAAGCAGAAGCATGAAAGCTAAAGTTGAAACTGATTTCAAAACTTCTTTTCCGAAATGAACTTGTTCAACCGTAAAAAACGTTAAAAATAAATAGGCAATGAATAATACTATAAATAACACAAATGAAAAGACCAGCGTATTTAAAAGAAATGATTTCAGATAAAATACAAAACCTCTATTCACCCTTTTCCCAACATTTACATCACTTTGATATGCTATTTTCTTTTTAAAGCTTGCTTGAAAAAGGACTGACATAAACAAAGCAGAAACAGCTATACTACTAATTTTACCGAGCGTAAAAAAAGCTTCTTCTTTTTCTTTAAAAAAATATTGCATTGCTCCATATACAATAAAAAAAACCAGAAACAATACGGATATGCGTTTCCAAAAAGCTTTGCTTTTAAATTGCTCCATCATATTATCAAATATTGAAAATCTATTAGTCAACCATACTTGCCGCAACCAGTTCGGCTACATCCAACACCTGCACATCGCTTTCTTTATCAGCCGATTTTACGCCGTCCGTTAACATGGTGTTACAATAAGGGCAAGCCGCAGCAATTATGTTTGAACCGGTTTCTATGGCTTCGTTTGCCCGCTCCCAGTTTATACGGATGTTGCCCGGCTCTTCTTCTTTCCACATTTGCGCACCGCCGGCGCCGCAGCATAGCCCTTTTTTGCCACAGCGTTTCATTTCTACCAACTCAATATCCAGCGCTTCCAAAACCTTCCGTGGCGCTTCGTAAATATCATTAGCACGACCTAAATAACAACTATCGTGGTAAGTAATTTTTTTGCCATTAAACGTATCGGCATCTTTTAATTTTATCTTTCCTTCATCAATTAAACCCTGTAAAAAAGTAGTGTGGTGTACTATTTCGTAGTTTCCGCCCAACTCGGGATACTCATTTTTAAAAATATTAAAGCAATGCGGGCAGGTGGTTACCATTTTTTTTATGCCATAATTATTTAGGGTTTGAATGTTTTGATACGCCATCATTTGAAACAAAAACTCGTTGCCTGCGCGGCGTGCAGGATCTCCGGTGCAAGCTTCTTCAGCGCCCAAAATGGCGTAGTTAACGCCCACTTTATTTAAAATAGTAGCAAATGCTTTGGTAATTTTTTGCGCCCGCTGATCGAACGAACCAGAGCAGCCTACCCAAAAAAGAACATCGGGTGTTTCGCCTGCTGCCACTACATCTGCCATTGTACGAACCTGCATATATAAAGGTTTTAAAGTTTCAAAATTAAGCTTTGTGCCGTTTGTGCCTGCCAGAAACATTTTGTTGCCATAAGTTTTTTCCCTTTCTACTTTTGTACACATCATACCACATGAAAAATAGTTTAAAAAAATGGACGAACTGGGAGCTGTGGCCTTTTGGGCTCAGGTACTTAAACATAACTCCTATGTGGGCGCTGTATTGTTTTAAAGCGCGGTCGCCTTGGTTTTTTTCGGCTTCAAACCCCACGCTTACCTTTGGCGGTTTTGAAGGCGAAAGCAAAAAAGAAATGTACGAACAATTGCCGCCCAACTCTTATCCAAAAACAATTTATATACAGCCGGCTACCCCTTTTGAAAAGGTTTTAGCAGACATTGCAGTTGCCGGATTTAAGTATCCGTTTATTGTAAAACCCGATGTAGGCATGGCGGGTATTTTGTTTCGGAAAATTGATTTTGAGCACCAATTAAATTATTACCACAAAAAGGTGCCGGTGGAATACCTGGTGCAGGAACTGGTAGATTTGCCGATGGAGTTCAGCGTGTTTTATTACCGCCACCCAACCCTTAAAAAAGGGGTTATTACCGGCCTTTTGCAAAAAGAACCGATGCATGTAATTGGCGATGAAAAAACAACGTTATTAGGCCTGATTCAAAATCATACGAATGCAAAACACCGGCAGGAGGAATTAGTGGCCTGGCATAAAGAAAAGCTTGATATAGTTTTGCCTACAGGAGAAAAATATTATTTGTCCCATGCCGCAAACCTAAACCGCGGAGCCTCCTTTCATAATCTTCACCAGGAAATAGACGACAAGTTGCGCGACGTTTTTGATAAGTTGAATTTGTATTCGAAAAGTTTTTTTTACGGGCGATACGACCTGAAAGCTTCTTCGTTGGAAGACTTAAAAAAGGGTCGGTTTTTACTGCTGGAATATAACGGAAGCGGTGCGGAACCAAACCATGTGTATCACTCGGGCTACTCGCTTTCCGCTGCACATAAAGAAATTTTAAAACACTGGAAGGCTTTGTACGAAATATCTGTTTTCAATCATAAACAAGGAATTCAGTACACCCCTTTTGGGGAAGGACGAAGGCTTTTGCAGGCATCTAAAAAGCATTTTGCACTGCTGCAAAAATTAGATAACGAAGTGTAGATGATCGTTTTTTTAAGCTTGCAGGAGCTGTTTTTTTTAAGTTTAAAGAAAGGCTTTTAAAGCAATGCTACTTTGTCCATCGCTGCTCTTTCGAAACTAAGGCATACCCTTTTTTAAAGGTTTTATATGCCGGAATTTGTCTTCCCGCAAGGGATGAAAGCGGAAGGTTCAAAACGAAGCCATAAACCTGTAAAAAAGGGTCTGTTTCTTTGCGCGAAGGGCACCA
>JBBSRB010000158.1:0-5380 GCA_038243445.1 Chitinophagales bacterium
TTACCAGGGAAAAGTTCGTGATGTTTATACTATTAATGATGATTTGCTGGTGATGATCGCCTCTGACCGTCTATCGGCTTTTGATGTGATTTTACCGAAAACGATTCCCTTTAAAGGTCAGGTATTAAATCAGTTAGCCGCTTATATGTTGCAGGAAACAAAAGATATCTGTCCTAATTGGTTATTGGGTACGCCGGCACCCCAGGTTTCGGTTGGTTATAAATGCGAACCGATTAAAGTAGAAGTGGTGGTACGTGGTAATTTGTGCGGTCATGCATGGCGCACTTACTCAAACGGTCAGCGGATTATGTGTGGCGAATTATTGCCTGATAACTTAAAAGAAAACGAGTTTTTTCCTCAACCTATCATTACACCTTCCACAAAGGCCAGCGTTGGCCACGATGAAGATATTTCGGTTATTGAAATTATAAAACAAGGTTTGGTAAGTGAAAAAGATTGGCAGTTGATAGAGCAATATGCGTTACAAATTTTTGCCCGCGGAAACGAACTGGCAAAAAAGCGCGGGTTAATCTTAGCCGATACAAAATACGAGTTTGGAAAACGAGCATCCGAAATTGTGTTAATGGATGAAATTCATACGCCGGATTCATCGCGGTATTTTTATGCCGATGGTTTTGAAGAACGCCAGGAAAAGGGTCAAAAACAAAAACAATTAAGTAAAGAATTTGTTCGCGAATGGTTGATTGCCAATGAGTTTATGGGCAAAGAAGGACAAACTGTTCCGGAGATGACCAATGATTGGGTAACTACTATTTCTAACCGGTATATTGAGTTATTTGAAGCGGTTACCGGACAAGCTTTTAAGCCTGAAGTTTTGAGCGATGAGGATATTGTTCATCGCGTGATGCAATTTCTTGAACGGAAAACAGGCCTTTAGTCGAATACCCTTTTTGATGTGTTTTTCAACGTTTACTTTTAACCTTTCAACCGCGGCCGCAACCGTTTAGATTTATTAAAAATATTACTGCCTTTATCAATTCCCTTGCGCAAGTCTATTTGCTGCTCAATTGGTAATTTGATAAAGTCTAAACATTCCCTACTGCAGCAGCCGCTCCATTTTTGTTTGCAGCTTTCGCATTGTATAAAAAGCAAATGGCATCCTTCGTTGGCACAGTTTACATGCGTGTCGGCCGGCTGCGCACATTGATGGCAAGCCGAAATTATTTCAGGCGTAATCCGTTCTCCCAAACGGTTATCAAACACAAAATTTTTTCCCCTGAATTTATTTGGAAGACCCTTTTTAGCAACTTCATTAGCGTAATTAATAATACCGCCTTCTAAATGATACACATTTTTAAAACCCTTGTGTAACATAAAAGCACTGGCCTTTTCGCATCTAATGCCGCCCGTACAATACATAATAATGTTTTTGTCCTTATCGCTTTGCAGCAATTCTACAGCCATGGGCAATTGCTCCCGAAACGTATCGGACGGCACTTCAATGGCATTTTCAAAATGTCCTACTTCGTATTCGTAATGGTTACGCATGTCCACTACAATTGTATCGGGGTTAGCAGTAAGTTCATTAAATTCTTCGGCAGCTACATAACGCCCCTTTTTTTGCATGCTGAAAAGCGGATCTTTAATTCCATCGGCCACAATCTTTTCACGCACTTTTATTTTCAACACCCAAAACGATCTTCCGTCATCATCTACCGCAATATTTAACCGAATGCCGGCAAGTGGCTCAATAGAATAAAGGTGCCTTTGTAGCGCTTCAAAACAAGATTGTGGTACGCTTATTTGCGCATTAAGACCTTCGGCAGCTACGTAAATACGGCCAAAAACCTGCAAAGAAGTTAAGGCTTCAAAAAGGCTGTCCCGAAAAGCCTGCGGATCAGAAATGGGAAAATAATCATAAAAAGAAATAGTAATCCGCGGCTCTTTCTCCTCTAAAAGTAACTGCTTCAGCTCTTTTTGCGAAACACGATTGTGTAAAAATGCCATTGGTAAAAGGTTTAGAAAGCGGTTTTAAAAACCTTATATATCAACGACGCAAATATAAGAACTGAAGCAGCAGAAAAGGGTTAACAACTAGCTAATTACTTGGTAAGTAGAACTAATAAAATGCCCAATAAAAGAAGTACAACTGCAATTACCGGTTCGATAAATAACAGGATCAAAACTGCTAAACCTAATAAAATATACAGCAACGTGCGGTTGTCGATATTCGAAGGTGCATTTTTTGAAAACAGCGACTTTACTTTCGAGAAAGTAGCGTTTACCCGGTATTTAAATAACGCTACCACTGCTTGTTTTTTTAACTGACGCAACCCTTTTTTGCTCTTTTGTGCCGCGAAGGCTGTAAGTAAAAGCGCTGTTAAAATGGGCGCTGCTACGCTGGTAGATGTAACAGAAGGTTCGGCAGCAGGCGCGGGTGCGGGCTGAATAGTAGTTGAAGTAAATGCCATAACTATAATTTTATGTTGGTTTATAATGGCGAAGCTAAATAATCATCTGATATTAATAAAAGGTGTTTTAATTCCAATGCGAAAACCTGTTTTTTGTGGTGTGCCCTTTTCAAAGCCCCAAATATAATCCACCCTAATTATTTTAAAAATATTTTCAAGTCCTACAAAGGGCTCCACATATTGCCGACCGTTGCTTATTGTTAAGATATTGGCACCTGCAACGAGGTTCCACTTTAGTGCTTTTAACAGGGGAAATTTGTTGGTAATAAACCCATTAAAATGATGCTCGGCATACAACAGGGTATAAAAAGAGGCTGTGTTACTTAAGTAATAATGCGGCTTTAGTTGAAACCGGTCTAAATACGAAGGAGAAAGCCGGGCAGACATATTACCTAAGTAATGCACATAATCTGGAATTGCTACACTATCCTTGTTTAAAAAGCCTCCAAGGTTTAAAGAATAATGAAAAGAACCAAGCAATTTTAAATTAGCTTCATCCTTAATATTTAGTAACCATTTTGTGTAGGCAACATCGCTGCGAAGGACATTTTTGAAAGCCTTTGTAACAGTCAATAAAAAACGTGGCGCACCGGATGAAATGGAAACAGTTCTTTCGGGGTATTCAATGTATTTGGTTCCCGGCTGCCAGCCAATGCCTATGGTTGATATAAACGCCTGGTGTTTTTGAATGTTCCTGTTAAACTGCGGCAGCGGATAGTTGGGCGTAAAGACTTTTTCCGAACTTTTTGCAAAGGTAAATTCAGCTGTGTTTTCTAACGGAATTCTATTCTGGTACTGAAGTCCGGCATGCACAGTAATTCCTGCACCAACGCCATGTTTGAAATTAATATTTGCATAACGGGCTTCATAAATTTTTAAATTATTAACACCATAAACTAAAGTGCCTAATGTGCTGCCAAAAACACCAACTGGCTCGGCGTTATTAAATTGAAATACGCCGGAACCGCCGCCTACAGAAACAGCACTTAAAAACTGTTTTCCCCATGTATATGTACCGGAGACAGACGGATTAATGTGTTTATTGCTAAAGCCCCATCGTAATTGCGGAGTGATAGAAATACTTTTGCGGCCGGTACTACTCGTATCTATCTTCTTATAAATAGTAGGCGAAAAGTTTATTACCACGCCTTCTACCGTGTTGTAGCTTAGTAATTGTACAAGCGCCGGAAAAGAATAATAAGTCCGCTTTTTTTGTCTGCTAATGGTAACGCCGGTTAGCACCACATTTGATAGTGTAATCTTATTTCTTTTTCGGTCTATAGAATCCAGGTAAGGAGCTGAACCTCTAAGTTGCTCCAGGCTATCTTTTTTAAAATAATCATTTTCTTCATCAGGCTGCAGCAAAATAGGACGGTTTTCGGTCCAATAATCCACCGGTTTTTTATTAGCGCTGTCGTTATATTTCAGAATGGTTTTATTAAAGAACCCTTTTTTAAATGTTGGAGAAAGATTATAAGCTGAATAAACATTTACAAAGCTTCCAAACCCATCAAAGCCAAACATTTTTATAGCCGGATAAAGCACCTGGTTTTTTACAACCCAGGCGCCACTTTCGGTGGGCACATAAAGCTGTTCTAACTTTAGCGTATCTATCAATTCCATTCCCGACGATTTTGTTAGCATCAGTTGCAGCGAATGAATGCGCCACTCATCTTCAATGATGTTTATAGTTCCCGAAAAAAGTGGCTCAAACTTTCGTTTAGGAATAACTTTTATGCGGCTTATTTGTTTGCCTTCTTCAAAAAATGCGCCTTCGTATTTATAGCGGTAAAGGCTTAACGCATTATCGGCAATGGGCGATATAAACCCGCGCGGATTTAAATTGCTTCCAATTTGTATGTTGTTATCGTAAAAAGAAATAATCTGCGGAGCGCTTAAACCAAAGCCATCACTTTGTCCGCTTACTTTAGATGCAATTACTTCAGTTTTATATAAGTTAGGTTTTTGAAAGGCGTAGTTTGAAATGGTTTCCGACAAGAAGACGACCTTTTGTTTGCTGGTATCGCCATCTTCAAAATCAACTTTTTGCCCCATGAATTTTTTAGGAAAGTCGCGTAGCCTCATCTGCCCTTTTGTATAAACCTCTGTAGTAAAGGCGTCCACTTCAGCCCTGTAAAAAGATCGCTTTTTTATTGCATTTCTTATTATTTCATAAGCCGGATCTTCGCCCCTTTTTACCGTTACTTCCGAAAGAGTTAATTGTTGAAGTGTCAAAACAAAATCAATAGTTGAAACCTTTCCGGCAACTACTTCTATACTTTTTTGCTCTCGCCCAAATCCAACGTGCTGGCATGTTACAACATAATTGCCTGGCGGCAGATTAAAAGAAAATTTGCCTTCGAAATTGGCGGTAGTACTCCACTCCCTTTGTGCTATTTCTATTGTGGAGTACGCAAGTGCGGTGCCATCAAAACTTTTTACCGAACCGGTAACCGTTTGTGCAAAAAGTAATTGAGAAAAGCAGGCAAAGCTTAGGGCGATAAAAAAACGTATCATGCTTTGTTCTTTTTTGGCAACCAAAGCCAACTGGCACTCATTGCCGCTAAGCCACCTACTAATGCGCCAACAAAAGCACTAATAACAATGATGGCAATAGAAGAACCGCCAAGGGGAAAAAGCAGCGCTATTTTTTTTGAAAGGAGACTTTCATTTTTTGTGTCTATCCATAAAGCCACTAAAAACCACATAACAAAAATGCCAAAAAAACCCGCAAGAAAGCTTTTTAATACTGGTAGTTTTATGGTTAAAGCAACTAAAAAGGCTACCGGTGCTATGCTCCACCAGGGTAGAAACAAGCCCGCAATAAAAGCTAAAAGCGAAATTAAAAGTATAGATAATAAAAGACGCATGTACTTTAAGTTATTTGGTAAATAGAATGGTTGCAATTACCCGTTTGTCGCTTTTTTCTTCTCCTTTCATAAACCAAA
>JBBSRB010000159.1:0-5346 GCA_038243445.1 Chitinophagales bacterium
AAGTATGATATTATGGTGATAGGCGCAGGTTCAGCCGGTTTGAGTGTGAGCTTGTTTATGAACACGATAGGCTGTAAAGTGCTGCTGGCAGATAAGACGGATCATAACATTGGCGGCGATTGCCTAAATGATGGGTGTGTGCCCAGTAAAGCACTTATACATATTGCACGCATAGCACACGGCGCTAAAAAGGCAGCGCAACTGGGATTGCAGGTTTCCGGCAGCATTGATATTAAAAAAGCTATTGAATATGTACACAGCCGGCAAAATATTATTCGCGAACACGAGAATGCAGATTATTTCCGAAGAAAAGGACTGGACGTTGTACTTGGTGAAGTAACGTTCACCGGCTCCAATGAAATTGAGATTAACAGAAGACGCTATACCGGCAAACAGATTGTGATTGCAACGGGCTCTAATCCGCGAAAGTTAAAAGTTCCCGGTGTGGAAAATATAACCTGCTATGATAACGAGAGCATCTTTCACTTGGATAGTTTACCCAAACGTCTGCTGGTTGTTGGCGGAGGTCCTATTGGCATTGAACTCGGACAGGCACTTAGCCGGCTGGGCAGCAAAGTAACGGTTGTTCATAGAGGAGAAATGATTTTGGAGCACGATGATAAAGCAGTTACAGAAATTTTGTATCAACAACTAAAAGAAGAAGGAATAGAATTCATTCTGAACGCGGATGTGATTGGTTTTCCGACAGCTAATGAGGCCAGCGTAAAGTTGCAAAGCGGTGGTACACAAACCGTAGCAATGGATGCTGTATTTGTAGGTGTGGGCAGGGAGTTGAACACAGAAAACCTACAACTGGAAAATGCTGGCATTGAAGTAACAGAAGGTAAAATAGTTTTGAATGAGTACCTCCGTACCACTAATAAAAACGTTTATGTTTGTGGCGATGTGGCTGGCTCATTACAATTTTCTCATGCCGCCGAACATCAGGCACGTATGCTTTTAAACAACTTTTTTTCGCCCCTTAAAAAGAAGCTGAACAACGACAACATGTCTTGGGTAACGTTTACCGATCCTGAAGTAGCAACTTTTGGCTTATCTGAGAAAACACTAAAAGAAAGAAGTGTAAAATACCGCCGGTTAGATACTGACTTTGACTCAGATGACCGGGCAATTACTGACAGCTACCGGTTTGGTAAACTGATTCTGTACATTTCGCAAGGCAGCTTTTTGCATAAAGAAAAGATACTGGGTGGCACGATGGTGGCGCCGGGAGCAGGAGAGTTAATCGAGGAACTAATTTTAGCGAACACAGCAGGACTGCCGATTAAGGCAATCTTTAAGAAAATTTATCCGTATCCCGTTGCCTCACGAATTAATCAAAAAGCCATAATACAATATAAGCAGGAGGGGTTGACAGGTGGATTAAAAAAGCTGTTGCGCCTTGCATTTAAAATAATAAGTTGATGGAGTGGTGGGTAAGCATAAAAGAATTGTTTTTGAGCCTTGGAGAGAACTACGGCGTTAATCCTTACATTTTTGGTGGCATCTATATTGGTGCTATTCCTTTATTCTTTTTATGCCTGGGTTGGACCGTTAAAAACATCCGCAAAAAGAAACCTTTTACACTTCCCATTTTGTTAACCGGCTTCTTTTTTATATCTGCTTATTTGTACTTAATTATAGCAGGAAAAAATATACCAATTTGGGTGTATATATTTATAGGTGTAATGGTTCTGTACGGTGCTTATTCCACTTTTAGTAAAATTAAAAAAGCAAAAACCGGTGCTGCATAATTTTATCATTTATTGTAGCACTCTTAAAACATGGCAGAATGCTGATGTAAAATAGAGTAACAGAGCAGAGTTCAAAAAGTGAGGTTACGAAACACAGTCAATGGTTGCCAGTAAAAAAAGGTCGTTAAAACTTTCAACAATGAATAATCGTTTAAGTCAGGGCTTTATTGGTGGTTGCATTGGTGCCATTATACTTGTAGTGATCATGTATATACTTCAGGCAATAGGTATGGGTGCTCCAGGGTTTATAGGCATGTATCGGGGCATGTTCGGCGAAAACCCTCCGTCTGATCAGGTTTTAGCTGCCCTCCTCTTTATCCTCAGCGGCGGAATTTGGGGTTTACTTTTTGGTTTGCTGGTAAAAGAACCGACAATCCTGAAGGGAATGCTATTTGGACTAGTGCCTACATTGTGGATTTGGACAGTGGTAAATGCTGTATTGGGCAAACCTTTATTTAATGGTTTTGAAATGAAAGGACTACTTATGCCTTTTATTTTCAACGTGGTAATATGGGGTACGTTTATAGGCTGGTACATGGCCAATAAATATTTTCCCGGTGCACGGCACACTGCTCATTAATTTACGCAATAGCCATAATAACGCTTTTGCAACAGCAGGTTATAATGAACGTTGGTGATGCTAAAACGAAATGTATTTAAACGCAACGTAATTGTTATAACCTGTGCTTTTGGTAATTGCAAGTTTTTAATTGTATTTCCATAACTCTTGCCAACCCTTACTTTTTAAGTTCATTTTGATTGCTTGTCTTATCAGAAGGAGGTTGCAACCACGGACGGATTTTTGTAAAAGGAAGCTTTAGAAGAAATCCAATTGTGAGTTCTTGATGATTATCATACGAGGGCACACCAATTACCACCTGCTCCTGTGGCTTGTTCAGGTTTACCGTTTTGTGAATGCGGTCCCAAAAGGAAAAGATGACCGAATAGTTAGAATCCGTTTCCGTCTTTACAACTGAATGGTGAATGCCATGCATACGGGGTGTAACAATCAGCTTATTTAATGCTTTTTCCAAAGTGAAATTTAGTTTCCAATTGCTGTGATGAAACTGCGTAGCGGCTTCAAACAAAATCTCATAAACCAAAACCATTAAAGGTGATGCGCCACTTAAAAAAGTAATGGCTCCCCGAAAAAAGACAGAACCGATTAACTCGCCAAAATGAAAACGAAAAGCGGTGCTTATATCCAGGTCATGATCGGTATGATGAACTAAATGAAAACGCCATAAAAAAAGAAATTTGTGATTTAGAACATGCCATATATAATTTCCATAATCAAGAATGAGGAAGGCTATCAAGCCTTCTATCCATAAAGGCAGGTCGTATAAATAATTCAGCCCGAATTGAACGGTTTGGTTTTTATAGGCAAGCCATACCATGGCAGGCAAAAAAAGAAAACGCAATAAAGCAAAAGCGGGAATAGAGACAATAAAGTTGATCACTATCCTTTTAAACTTTTCCTGAACCCTTTTGCGCAATTGATATTTACTTTCCATTGCAAAGAAGAAAATAAATAAAATTAGCAGAACCGGAAACCCAATCTTATCAAAAATACCTTGGATCATTTTTCTCTTAGTTTTTCTCCTTCGCTTTTCTTTGGCTTCAGAGTAGTATCCTTATTTAGTCCCAGGTTTTTTTGTATTTCTGGTGAAGAGTTTTCCGGTGTAATGCCAAAGCGCAGCATCCAGGAACGGATTCCTGTTTTGGCTTCCTTCCAAAGATTAGTGGGCTTCTCATATCCATAAGCTCTCCATTTGCCTGGTTGTATTTTACCTTTTGCACTAACAAATAATTCAAACTGGTGTACCCATTGTTGAAAGCTTTGCATAAATTCATTTTCCCTTATCATGTCTTCAGATTGGTTCTCACTGTACTTTTTTCCTTTGCCGGATGTGCAGTGTGCCCATAAACTATCCGGCACTTCTACCCCGCCGTAGCGGCATTGCCAAACAAGCGGTGCATAAGCGTCCCTTTCATTTTCGAAAGGCTCTCTTTCGGGATCAAAATATGTCTTGTGCCTGAGCACTTTCGGGTGTCCGCTTTCATCCAGTTCGTCGCCGCCTTCATCGCCATAGCAAAAGAAACCAGCTGTTCTTCCTTCCAGGTGATTTACACTGAGGTCTTTCCATAGTTCGCTGTGTTCTAATGCCATTGCTTTTTCGGGGTCTTTATGGTCTATTGTCTTTTCATCGGGGTTTCCTCCGTTCATGCACACCAGCCTGTCAAACATCAGTTTTAAATTACTTGTAGGTGCATACCAATTTATAGGTCCAATAATAGCCCAGGCATCCGCCATATCCAACCGCGCATACAGATCCATGTCCCACATCAGGTCCGGCTCCATCCAGCTATTTTTTTCATAACAATTGCAAGGCCACACACAAAGTGCCATGGAGGTAGAGACACAGGCGTTGCAACTTTGTATTTTCTTTCTGCCGTATACATTGCCCAGGTCCTCGTAATCAATTTCCCAGTCCTGCGGCAGCATTTTTGCCATTTGTAACATCAATGTTCTTGATTTGCTATCCACACCCGGGCAGTTGTATTGCCGTCGTTCCGATCCGGAAATGATTAGTATCCGAAAAGGTCTTTGTTCGGGAGGTAATTTTGCGTTATCATCGTTTGGCCGCATGCGTATAGTTTTTAAAGTTTATCCTGCCGTATTAACCGTTTATAGATAGAAATTAATTGTTGTTGGTTAAGCCCCAGCTTATACAGGAAATACATCAGGTAAAAAATGCCTTGCATTTTAAATATGCCGTTCTCGATATATTTCCTGGCTGAAGTAGTAACATTCTTCTTAATAATGGCAAAAGGCCCTAGGCGTTTTAATTGTTTTATTATTTGATAATCTTCAAAAATAATATGCTGCTCACAAAAACCTCCCACTTGTTTAAAATAACTGCTTTTCACAAACAGACTTTGATCGCCATAACGAAAAGCATCTACATCGAAGCGTGTAAACCAGCAATTGGCATTTAAAAACCAGTGTGCATGATCAAAGGCAAGCATAAAACAACCTGCACTATACCCCTTTTTGATGGCTTTTAGAATATCAGTCGAAAAAGCTTCGGGTGGTGTAGTATCAGCATGCAGGAAATAAAATAAATTTTCTGCAGCAATAGAGGCACCCCAGTTCATTTGCACTGCCCTTCCTTTGTGTGGACTTATCACCGCTCTGGCGCCAGCCTCACCCGCAATCCGGACTGTATCATCTGCACTGCCTCCATCTGCTACAATGATTTCCTTTACCAGGCCTGCCTTGTCGGCTGCCAATACACTTTCAATAGTTCGTTGTATATGCTGTTCTTCATTGTATGCCGGAATAATTACACTGATCATACCCCCGAAAATTTAAGAAGCTGCGATTGTTCATTTGCCCTTTTTAAATCGTCTTCATCATCTATATCAGAAAGTTCGGGCAACAGTAACGTTTTAAAATTAAGCCGGTTACATACAGCCACCGTTTGCTCCAAAACTTTATTGGTGCTCCAACTGATTTTTTCAAAAAGATCGGGGTGCAATTTCTTCATGGCTAATAAATAATAACCGCCATCCAGCGCAGGGCCAATAA
>JBBSRB010000160.1:0-5334 GCA_038243445.1 Chitinophagales bacterium
CTTTGGCTCGGGTAATGGCCACATAAAAAAGGCGGCGTTCTTCTTCGAGTTCTTCACGGGTGTTTAAACTCATGGCATTGGGGAATAAACCTTCTTCCAGTCCGCCCACAAATACCACCGGGAACTCCAGCCCTTTTGCCGCATGAATGGTCATCAGTTTTACCGTATCAGCGTTCGGGTCTTTTTGATCGCTATCGGTTAACAAAACTATTTGCTGTAAATAACTGCTTAAACTTTTATCGCCTACTTCGCCACTTTCTTCGCTTTGCGGCGTTTCGGTAAATTCTTTTATGGAGTTTAAAAGCTCCTGCACGTTTTCGTACCGCTGCATGCCTTCGGTGCTTTTATCGTTGAACAACTCTTTTACAAAACCTGCTTGTTTGCCTACATGAAAGGCTATGTCGTACGCATTTTTTGTTTCCAGCATGCTTTTAAACGATCGAATCATTAACACGAATTCTTCAATGGATTGTAGCGTGCCCGCCTTAAAACCAAAAAGGGGCGCCGCTTCCAACACTTCCCACATCGAAATGTTTCGTTCGTTGGCATTCATTACGGCACGATCGATAGAAGTTTTGCCAATACCCCGAACAGGATAATTTATAATACGCTTTAAGGCTTCTTCGTCCTTTGGGTTTACAATCAAACGCAGGTAAGCAACGTAATCTTTAATTTCTTTGCGTTGATAAAACGATATGCCGCCGTAAATAGTGTATGGGATGTTGTGCCGGCGCAGGCTTTCTTCAAACGCACGACTTTGCGCATTGGTGCGGTACAGCAGCGCAAAATCTTTATTTTTATAATGATTGCGCAAGCGCTGTTCTTGAATTACATCGGCAATAAATTTTCCTTCTTCATTATCGCTCGAAGTGCGCACCAGTTTTATTTTTTCACCAACGCCGTTTTCGGTAAAAAGGGTTTTTGGAATTTGTCCTTTATTGTTTTTGATCACTTCATTGGCTACACTTAAAATGCTTTGAGAGCTGCGGTAATTCTGTTCTAATTTAATCACCCGCACATCGTCATAATCTTTTTGAAACTGTAAAATGTTTTCAATAGTGGCACCTCTAAACGAGTAAATACTTTGGGCATCATCGCCCACTACGCATACGTTTTCGTTGGCAGCGCCAAACAATTTTATAATCTCGTATTGCGCCGGGTTAGTATCCTGGTATTCATCTATCATTATGTACTTAAACTTGTGCTGGTATTTGTGCAACACTTCGGGAAACGTTTTTAGCAGCTCGTACATTTTAAAAAGCAGGTCATCAAAATCCATAGCGCCATTTTTAAAACAACGTTTTTGATAAGCATCGTAAATGGCGCCAATCATAGGTCGGTTGCTGCGCATATCTTCCTGCTGAATGTTATAATCTACGCTATATTCGGCCGCACCAACCAAGGCATTTTTGGCGCTCGAAATTCGGTTGTAAACGCCATTGGGTTTGTAATGCTGCACATCTAAATTCAATTCACCTGTTACTGTTTTTACTACACTTTTTGCATCATCGGTATCGTAAATGGTAAACGAATTAGGGTAACCAATGCGGTGCGCTTCGCCACGCAAAATGCGGGCAAAAACGCTATGAAAAGTACCTATATATAAATTTCGGGCTTCTTTATTTGCCAAAATATGTTCTACACGCTCCTTCATTTCGGCGGCGGCTTTGTTGGTAAACGTTAGCGCCAGTATGTTAAACGAGTCTACACCTTTTGCCATTAGGTGGGCAATACGCGTAGTTAAAACTTTTGTTTTTCCGCTTCCGGCGCCGGCAACAATCATCAGCGCACCTTCGGTATGAAGCACGGCTTCCCGCTGCTGTTCATTCAATCCCGTCAAATAATCCTGCATAAAAGCGAAGGTACGTTTTAGCCTTTTTTTTGGCTAATAAAAAGGAGCAGTTTTATTTTGTAATGAGCAGTAATGCTACTTTCATCCCCTGTTGCCCACAGTTTTTGCCGGCTTGATCCGGTCCTCGCTTTTTACAATAGGAATTCTACAGGCACCTGCACAAAAAAGGTTATAAAAAGGGGAACGAGGGGCAGACAACCTACTCAGAAACATTCAAAAAAGGGGTAGAAACCGTTTGCTTAAAACTAAAACAGACATGTAAATAGTCAGAAAGGAATACATTCCAATCAGTTCAAAAAACATGTAAAAAAGGGGTATAAAGTAATACCTGCACAGGGTGTAAAAACCTTTAAAAAAGGGGTAGCTGACGCAAGTGCATAAACTACTTTTTATAAAATGTTTTCTCCTATTTACACTATTTCTTTTACCACATTTGCAACCATGTGCGGCTTGCCCAACGTGTAATAATGCAGCACCGGCACACCCGCAGCTTTTAATTCTTTCGATTGCTGCAACAACCATTCGGTGCCCACAATTTCCACTTCCGCATCGTTCTTGCATTTCAGTATTTCGTTCGACAGGGGCTCGGGAATATCTACATAAAAAGTTCTTGGAATAACGGTCAATTGCTTTTTGGTGCTTATTGGTTTCAGTCCGGGTATTATGGGCACCGTTATGCCCGCATCCCGACAGGCTTTTACAAAATCAAAATACTTTTTGTTATCAAAAAACATTTGAGTGGTTATGTATTCGGCGCCGGCATCTACTTTGGCTTTTAAAAAGTTAAGATCGGCTTGCATATTGGGCGCTTCAAAATGCTTTTCGGGGTAGCCAGCCACGCCAATGCAAAAATCGGTTTTAGTAGCGTTTTTAAGATCTTCTTCCAGGTAAATACCGTTGTTCATATTACTTACCTGCTGCATTAATTCAATGGCGTATTTATGTCCGCCGGGTTCCTGTTCAAAAATGGCTTCGTTGCGGGGCGCATCGCCGCGAAGCACCAGCACATTATTTACGCCTAAAAAATTTAGATCGATAAGCGCATCTTCAGTTTCCTGCCTGCTAAAGCCACCACAAATAAGGTGCGCTACAGCATCTATTTCGTACCGGTGCATTAGCGCTGCACAAATACCCACCGTGCCGGGACGCTTGCGTACTTCCACCTTATCAAAAGTGCCGTCCGACTTGCGTTTAAACATACTTTCGCTGCGATGGTAAGTAACATTAATAAAAGCGGGCTTAAACTCCATTAGCGGATCGAGATGATCCCACAAAGCATTAATTCCTTTGCCTTTCAAAGGTGGCAAAATTTCAAACGAAACCAGCGACGACTTAGCCGCATTTACATGTTCTACAACTTTCATCTGTTACTACTATTTATTCGGTGTGGGTCACGTTTTTACGTTAGCGGTGTTCGGGGGGCAAAACATTATCGAATGCAAACATACCACAGCGTTAACTAAATACAAAAGACGACTTCCACAGCGCTATACAACAGGCTTTCGGCTTACTTTTACCAAAAGCAAATTTCTTGGAAATAAGAATACACACATCTGATCTTATCAAACAATACGGCAGCCGAACGGTTGTTAATCATGTATCAATAGAAGTAAAACAAGGCGAAATTGTAGGCTTGTTGGGCCCGAACGGAGCCGGCAAAACCACTACTTTTTACATGGTAGTTGGGCTGATAAAACCCGATGAAGGAGAAGTGTTTTTAAACGATACCAACATTACCAAACTGCCCATGTACAAGCGGGCGCAATTAGGCATTGGCTACCTGCCGCAGGAAGCTTCTATTTTTAGAAAGCTAACGGTAGAAGAAAACATTATTGCGGTGTTGGAAATGACGTCTATTCCGAAAAAAGAACAAAAAGAAAAACTCGAATCTTTATTAGATGAATTTAGATTGCAGCACGTACGCAAAAGTAATGGCGATGTGCTTAGTGGCGGCGAACGACGCCGAACCGAAATTGCACGGGCGCTGGCTGTAGATCCAAAATTTATTTTGCTGGACGAGCCTTTTGCCGGTATTGATCCAATTGCTGTAGAAGATATTCAAACCATTGTAGCACGGTTAAAAAATAAAAACATTGGTATCTTAATTACCGATCATAATGTTACTGAAACACTTTCAATTTGCGACCGCGCTTACCTGCTTATTGAAGGAAAGATTTTTAAACACGGCACCGCCGAAGAACTGGCAGAAGACGATCAGGTAAAGCGCCTCTATCTGGGCCGAAATTTCGAATTGAAAAGAAAAGATTATTTACTAAAAGAAGTTAATCCGGATGGGATGGGGGATTTATAAGGGTTATCAAGTGGGTTTTTAAATCCTGTAAATCCTTTTCACAAAAAAGCCAAACAGCTACCAGGTCCACTTTATACAATCGTGATTTAACTTGTTTCGCATCTTAGATAACATCATCTCAAATTCACTCTTTTATCTTCTACCCATAAAATAACGGTTCTTACTTAACTTGCTACTTATAATGAAGTTGCTCAGTCCTGCCATATCCCGACTTGCCCGCTGGCGCTTTTGGTCTATAGAACAATGGATGCAAAATGCAGTGAGTGTACAGCACGCTGTTTGGCAAGATCTATTGGCCGCAGGGCAGTACACAGAGTTTGGCCGGCTCCACCAATTTTCTTCTATACAATCTATCGAGCAGTTTAAAAATACGGTACCGGTGCAAGAGTACGAGGATGTTAAACCATTTATCGACCGCATGATTGCGGGCGAAGAAAACATTTTGTGGAATACGCCGGTAACGTGGTTTGCCAAAAGCAGTGGTACCACCAGCGATAAGAGCAAGTTCATTCCGGTAAGTGAAGAAAGCCTGAAAGAAAATCATTACCGCGCCTCTAAAGACGTGCTGAGCCTGTATTACGCCACACACCCCGAAAGCGATTTGCTTACCGGAAAATCGCTGGTTATTGGTGGCAGCCACCAGGTTGCGGAATTAAACGAAAACATACATTATGGCGACCTTAGCGCAGTGGTGATGCACAACACGCCTTTTTGGGCATCCTGGATTCGCACGCCCGACATTTCTATTATTTTAATGGATGAATGGGAAGAAAAAATTGAAGCGCTGGCACAAACCACCATACAGGAAAACGTAACATCAATGGCTGGCGTGCCCACGTGGCTGATTGTTTTACTAAAACGCATTTTAGAAATAACCGGCAAAAGCACTATAAAAGAGGTGTGGCCAAGCCTCGAATTATACATGCACGGCGGCGTAAGTTTTGTACCCTACAAAGCCCATTTCGAAAAGCTTATTGGTGCGCCTATTAACTACCTGGAGATGTACAACGCATCGGAAGGGTTTTTTGCAGGGCAGGATGATATTACCGCAGAAGGTATGTTGCTGATGTGCGAACACGGCATTTTTTACGAGTTTATGCCTTCAGAAGAATGGGGAAAAGAACATCCGAAAACAGTGCAGTTAGATGAGGTAGAACTGGAGAAAAACTAC
>JBBSRB010000161.1:0-5202 GCA_038243445.1 Chitinophagales bacterium
AGATACACTGCAACTAATTGCCGGAAGAAACGATACAGCAGCACAATACATCTCGCTTCGAAGCGAAATTGCAAATGCCGATATAAGCGGAACTTTTCGGCTGGCCGATTTAGGTAATATCATTCAAAGCACCATTCAGCCTTACTTTGCAGTGGCTGCCGCACCCGTTGTGTCAAAAGTAAAACCGTACGATTTTAGCTTCAACCTTAATGTAGGCAACTCTCCCGTTCTTTCTTCTTTTATGCCCGACTTAAAAATTACAGAACCAATACAGGCTCAGGGGAGGCTTGCTACCGGCGAAGGCATGCAGGCTTCAGCAATTGCGCCTGCTTTTACTTTTGGTACCAACGAAATATCGGGGTTAAAACTGAACGCTGTTACCACCACAAACGGGTTGGAAATAACCGGAAAGCTGGACAGGTTAAAAAGCGGCGCTTCTATGGACATTTATCGAACAACTATCAACGCCACTGCTCTTAACAATGTTATCAACTTTAATTTGGGTGTAGCCGATAAAGCGGACAACGCTAAATATCAATTAGGTGGTGTTCTTTCGCAACCCTCTGATGGCACGTTTGCACTGCAGCTAAACAGCGATAGTTTATTGTTGAATTATGACCGGTGGAACATTGCAACAAACAATCGGCTTGTAGTATCCCCCACCAATATTTCTGCATCTAACTTCACCCTTTCAAAAGGCAATCAGCAAATGAGTATTGCCAGCTTGCCCGGCGCGGGTTCGCCCTTAAATGTTGCGTTCAATTCTTTCCGGCTTGGAACTATAACCGGATTTTTAAAATCTGATTCGCTATTGGTTGATGGCATATTAAATGGAACTGCCACAGTAACCAATGTAATGACTCAACCTCTGTTCACCAGTAATTTAACCATTAACGATTTTAGTTTACAGCAAGATACTATTGGAAACATAAACCTTCAGGTGGCCAATACCACTGCCAACCGTTATAATACCAATGTTACTGTTAGCGGCCGCGGAAACGATGTAGCCCTTACGGGGTACTTTTTGCCGCAGGGTAAAGACATTGCCTTAAACCTGGACCTTGATGTGCGCAAAATTGAGTTGAGCACGTTGGAAGGCGCCTTAGCCACCTTTGTAAAAAGCGCATCTGGCGCCATTAATGGCAGTGTAAGTATAAAAGGCACCACTACCGACCCCAAGATACAAGGAAAGCTAAACTTTGATGAGGCCACCATTACCACTATTGTTACTGGTGGGCCGCTAACTATTAATAACGAGCAATTGACGGTTACAGAAGAAGGGTTTGTGTTTGACCAGTTTTCCATCCGCGACTCCGCTAACAATGCACTAACCATTGATGGTAACGTGCGCACCCTAAACTTTATTAATTACAAGTTTAACCTGGATGTAGATGCCAAAAACTTTAGAGCATTAAATACAACTAAACAGGATAATAAGATTTTTTATGGCGACTTGAACATAAGCACTAACCTGCACGTAAGTGGCACCGAAACCAACCCCGCAGTCGATGGATCACTCAGCATCAATGATGGAACAACCTTTACAATCGTTATTCCACAGGCTGAACCCGGCGTGGTAGCACGGGAAGGTGTAGTTGAATTTGTAGATTTTAGCTCTCCCGAAAACGACTCCCTGTTTTTAGCCTACGACTCGTTGAACACATCCGATGTGTTAGGTTTTGATATTTCCGCCAACATCGAAATTAAAAAAGAAGCCAACTTCAATGTAATTGTGGACGTTGCCAACGGCGATTTTCTAAATCTAAGGGGAGAAGGTCAATTATCCGCCGGTATTGACCCAAGTGGAAAAATAACAATGACGGGCACTTACGAAATAGTGGAAGGCGGATACCAGTTTTCCTTTAACTTTTTACGCAGAAAGTTTGAAATTGAAAAAGGAAGCAAACTTACCTGGCTCGGCGAACCTACAAATGCCGAGTTAGATGTTACCGCTAAATATGTAGCCAATACAGCTCCGCTTGATTTGGTTCAAAACCAAATAACCGACCAAACAGTGCGCAATTACTATTTACAAAAACTTCCCTTTCAGGTGTTGTTGAACGTTGAAGGCGAATTGATGAAGCCAACCTTAACGTTCGATATTGTTTTGCCAGAAGATAGAAATTACAACGTGTCGGGCGATGTAGTGAGCACTGTTAATACCCGGCTGGAGCAATTGCGCCAGGAGCCTTCCGAATTAAACAAACAAGTATTTTCTATATTGTTGCTAAACCGCTTTGTAGGCGAAAACCCTTTCCAGTCAAGTGGAGATGGGTTTAGCGCAGGTTCGTTTGCCCGCACCAGCGTAAGCAAGCTGTTAACCGAACAGCTAAACCAGCTTGCCGGTGGCCTGATAGGTGGTGTAGATCTGAACTTTGATGTTGCTTCCAGCGATGATTACACTACCGGCGAGCGCCGCAGCAGAACCGATTTAAATGTTGGCTTAAGCAAACGTTTGCTTAACGACAGGCTCACGGTAACTGTTGGATCTAATTTTCAATTGGAAGGTCCGCAACAGTCGAATCAAGGATCCAACAACATTGCAGGTAACGTATCGGTAAACTACCAGTTAAGTAAAGATGGTCGCTATATGCTGCGGTTTTATCGCAAAAACGATTACGAAGGATTAGTGGATGGTTATGTAATTGAAACAGGACTGGGTTTTATTATTACGGTGGATTATAACAAGTTCAGCCAGATATTTACCAACAGAAAGAAAAAACGGGAAGAGCGAAAGGCAAGAAGAGAAGAGGAAAAAGCCACTAAACAAAATACAGAACAGTAATGGGCATTTTGAAGAGTAATATGATTTATGTATGTAGCGTTGCCATTTTTCTTACGGCTTGCAGCGTTACCAAAAATCTTCCACCGAACGAAAAATTATACACCGGTGCTTCTGTAACTCTAAACGACACGGAGCTTCCGGTAAAAAATAGAAAAGTGTTGCGCAGCGATCTGCAGGGCTTAACCCGCCCAAAACCCAATACGCGTTTTTTGGGCATTCCGTTTAAGCTGCTTATTTATAATTTGTTTCGAAAAAAGAAAGAAGGTTCATTCTTCGGTAAACTTCGTGATAAAAGCGGCGAACCGCCTGTTTTGCTCAGCTCTGTAGATTTAGAAAGCAACAAAAAACTGCTTCAAAACCACTTAGAAAATAAAGGCTTTTTTAAAGCCAGCGTAGCAGGAGATACTGTTGTGAAAGGCCAAAAAGGAAGCGCCAAATATATAGTTGATGCCGGAAACCAATACAAAATAAACAGTGTTGTATTTGATAGCAGCGGCACACAATTGGCCAAAGCAATAATTGAAAGCTCCTCCAATTCGATTTTAAAAAAAGGGGATGCTTATAACCTTGACGTAATAAAAGGCGAACGCCTGCGCATAGATGCTTATTTAAAAGAACGGGGCTTTTATTATTTTAATCCGGATTATTTATTAATACAGGTAGATAGCACAATTGGCCAGAACCTGGTAGATATGAAAATGGTGATAAAACCAGAAACACCAGAAGAAGCAGAACTGGCTTATATTATTGACGATGTATATATTTACAGCAATTACAATTTAAACGCAAACCGGTTAGATACAGCAAAATCAACCGCCGAACTGTACCAGGGATATTATATTATTGACCGCCGGGATAGGTTTAAACCAAAATTTTTTCCGCCCATTATGGTGTTTGATTCGGGTGCTCTTTATAACCGAACCGATCATAACCTTACCCTTAGCCGGTTGATAAACCTGAACGAATTTAAGTTTGTAAAAAACAGGTTTGAAAAATCTTTCGACACGGCCAAACTAGACGCGTATTATTACCTCACACCGCTGCCAAAACAGTCGCTTAGGGCCGAGTTGAGCGCCACTACAAAATCGAACAATTTAAATGGAACCCAATTACAAATTAATTGGAAAGACCGAAATTTATTTAGAGCTGGTGAACAGCTAAATGTAAGTGCTTACATAGGCACCGAAATACAGTTTGGTGGCAAAATGCGCGATGAAGAAGGAAATATAAAACGATACAATACGTACCGCGCCGGTGCCGAAGCTAATTTTGCAATTCCGCGTTTTGTAACCTTTGGGCTTTTCGATATTAATAAAAGGAGCGCCTATATACCACGTACCAATATTCAGTTGGGTTACGATGTAGTTAACCGTCGCAAATTATACACAGTCAACTCTTTTCGTGCAGCTATAGGATATTTATGGAAAAACAACCCCAAAACCTCACACGAGCTCTATCCTATTAGTATTAATTATGTACAGCCCATTAAAGTAACGGACGAATACCGCCAAAACATTGCAGAATTTCCATACCTGCAGCGCATTGTCGATTCGCAGTTTGTTTTGGGTTCCACCTATCAATTTAATTATAACGAGTTGGCGGCGGGCGTTCAAAAAACAAATTCATTTTACTTTAATGGTTTGGCTGATATATCGGGTAACGTAGCCGGCCTAATTACAGGCGCAAAAGCATCGGAAAACAATAAAAAAAGGCTTTTTAATGCAGCTTTCGATCAATACATAAAGCTGGAGGCAGATGGCCGTTATTACCGCAAAATTGGGCTGAAATCTACCTGGGCAAACCGGCTGATACTTGGATACGGAAACCCCTACGGCAACTCCGACCAAATACCTTACATTAAACAATTTTTTGTTGGTGGAAACAATAGCCTTCGGGCTTTTAGAAGCCGCGCAGTAGGGCCAGGCACCTATAAACAAACTGATGCTTCTTCGTTTTTGGCCGACCAGACAGGAGATTTAAAACTGGAAGTAAACACTGAATTCCGCCCTCACATCAGCGGACCGCTATATGGCGCCGTGTTTGTTGATGCAGGAAACGTTTGGTTAAAAAACGAAGACCCCGACCGTCCCGGCTCAAAATTTACTAAAGACTTTTTAAAACAATTGGCTGTAGGTACCGGAGTTGGTATCAGGCTGGATATTGTTTTGTTTGTTATAAGATTAGATGTTGGGATTCCGCTTCGTAAACCCTGGGAACAAAATCCTTGGGTAATGAACCAAATTCGGTTAAACAATCCTGACTGGCGAAAAGAAAACATTGTTTACAATATTGCCATAGGCTACCCTTTTTAATATGTTTTTATACCTTAATAAGGTGTAAAAAAGGGGTACTTCTAAATAGTATATTCTACAACAGCTATGCTTTGCACTATTCAGATGATAACACTTTGATAAAGG
>JBBSRB010000162.1:0-5201 GCA_038243445.1 Chitinophagales bacterium
AGGTGATTACTTCATTTAATGAGGCGCTTACTCTGTCCCAGTCAATTTCTCCAAAGCCCGTTTTTAGCGTGTTTTCAAGGCGCTGCCAGTCGGCCGCTTCAACTTTTTTAAGATAATCTTTTTTTGCAATTTGCTTTTCGGCTCCGGTCATTGCATCGCCAATTGTTTTATCCACTTCCTTCCATTGTAAGGTCAATACCTTTTTTGTTCTCTCGATCGTTTCTTTCACCTGCTCTTTTTCCTGCTCGTTCAGGTGGGCGTCTGCCAGGTTAAATGCTACGTTTGTAAAAGCACTCACGTTTATATGGTTAACCGCTACTTCTTTAAACGTAGTTGTTTCCTTTTCAGCAGGGTTGTTTTTGATGGAGTCTTTGCCTTTTAATAATATCTTCTTTTTTGGTGCTATCGAGGCAAGAGCAGCTGGCTGGAAGATACCCTTTTTGAAGCCTTTTTGGTTAGTGAGCTCAAAAATTTCTGACGTAAATGTGGGGAGCGGACGCAAACTTTCGTCTGTTGAAGCAGCCCGATTTTCTACAGGCTTATACTGCATTAATTGAGTGAACAACAACATCAATAAACCGGCGAAAACCGGCAAAAGCTGCACAGGCTTTAGGGACGAACTTCTTTTTATTCCTACGATATTTTCAATACGACGCAAAAGATATTTTCTGTTGTTTGCAGCCATTGCCAGCTCTACTTTGTCCGATCGCCTTTCCAATTCCAGCAGGGCAGAAGCATAGCTAACTTTATCGTAACCAAACTGAAGCACCATTTCGTCGCAGCAATTTTCGCGTTCCTGTTCTATTCTTTTTAAAAAAAGATTTAAAAAAGGGTTAAAATAGAGAACGACATGAATAACGGAAAGCAATAGGTTTATAATATAATCTGACCGGCGGATGTGGGCCAGCTCGTGTAGCAAAATGGCTTCGGTTTGCTGAGGCGATAAATGTGTGAAAATAGAAAAAGGTAAAAGTATCAGCGGCTTTATAAAACCGATAGTTACCGGTGAGTGTACCAGTTTGGAACAATACACAGGTACTCTTTTCTTAATGCCAAGTTGCAGGCGCGTTTTCTCTACAAAAAGCCGGTTCATCCAATTGCTTTTTTCCAGTTGGTGCGCTCGTATTTTTTTAATAAATAACCAGTTAATAACCAAGCGTACGGCAGGGAATAAAAGCAACACGAGGTAAGCTATGGAAGCTGACGAAAGAAAGAGCGGGAACAACGGACTGCCGGCTGAAAATGAAAAACCTTCAAAAAAGGGTAGTGGCGCCGGATGAAAAAAATAGCTGTAAAAAGTGAAAAGAAACCACCCAAAGCCCAGAAAAATGCCGGCAACTAAAAAGGCGTATTTTTTTACACTGGAAAGGGGAGCGGTTTGCTGCAGTACTAAAAAGCACAGCCATAAAAACGCCATTTGCCCTACGTTGTTTACAATCGCCCAACCTAAAGCCTGCAAAAAGGGGGTATTGTTCCAGCCGGCCATGTTACTTTTTTTTGAGGTTATCCAGCAGCGCCTGAATTTGAATTAACTCTTCTTCACTTGCCTTTTGCTCACCCAAAGCCTGCAACACAAGCTGTGTAGATGAACCACCAAATAACGAATCAATCATTTTAGAAAGCAAATGCTTTTGCGTTTTTTCTTTATTTACACAAGGCTGGTAAACGTGTGTGCGCATAGATTCGTCCCGTTTCACCAAACCTTTTTCGTGCATAATTTGCATGAGCTTTAAAGTGGTTGTGTAGCCAATATCGCGGTGCTTAATTAATTCTTCGTGTACTTCACGGACAGTGGCAATTCCACGCGTCCAAAGAATTTGAAGAATTTCCAGTTCGCTTTCAGTGGGTTTTAATTGTTTTGTTGTTGCCATTTTTTCAAAAACTTATTAGCTAAGATACGACTCATTTCGTATAACCCGAAAATTTTTTACATTTCCTTGCTTGAAACAGTTCGCTGGTTTTAGAACCTCCAGCATCACGCTACTATTTACACTTGCGCCGGTGCTTTTTGTTTTTGAGATTTTAAGATAAAAAAAATAATGACCGGCAGGTTTTGACTATAGCATCATATATTAAAATTGGTTTTTTTTTTTGACAACTTACAATTAAAACAACGGCTGAAATAAGAAATAATTTGCGCTTCAAAAAAGGAAAATTTTTTGAATAATGAAAATTGAAACGAATAGAAATCTTACAAAAAAAAGCTCTGGCAACTGCCAGAGCTTTTTTTAAAATATTAGCTACATCTATTTTAAATAAACTGTGTTTGCCTTAGAGCTACCATCAGGTGAAACCGTAGAAGATTTTTCTGTTTTTAACGTTGCCGCATCTGCGCCATCTGGCCGTGTATTAAACATATCTGCCAATGATGGCGCAATAACAAGCGACACAATCGACATTAATTTTATTAAAATGTTCATTGACGGACCAGAAGTATCTTTAAAAGGATCGCCAACGGTATCGCCGGTCACCGAAGCTTTGTGTGGATCGGAACCTTTGTAATACATTTCGCCGTTGATTAACACCCCTTTTTCAAAGCTTTTTTTAGCATTGTCCCAGGCGCCGCCGGCATTATTTTGAAAAATACCCATCAACACTCCGCTTACTGTAGCACCAGCCAAAAAACCGCCAAGTGCTTCTGGTCCCATTAAAAATCCAACAATAATAGGAGAAATAATAGCGATAGCACCAGGTAACATCATTTTTTTAAGCGATGCTTCGGTAGAAATAGCCACGCATTTATCGTATTCAGGTTTTCCCGTTCCTTCCATAATTCCAGGAATGGTTCTAAACTGACGACGAACTTCTTCTACCATTGCCATGGCTGCTTCGCCAACAGCCCTGATTGCCAGCGAAGAAAAAATAAATGGAATCATGGCGCCTACAAAAAGCATAGCCAAAACATCTGCTTTATAAATATCTATACCTTCAATTCCGGCAACGCCAACAAACGCAGCAAAAAGGGCTAAAGCCGTTAGTGCGGCCGATGCAATGGCAAAACCTTGTCCGGTGGCAGCAGTTGTATTTCCAACAGCATCCAGCGTGTCGGTTTTTTCGCGCACCTCCTTTGGCAATTCGCTCATTTCTGCAATACCGCCGGCATTATCGGCAATGGGTCCAAAAGCATCAATGGCTAATTGCATGGCGGTTGTAGCCATCATGCCGGCAGCGGCAATAGCTACGCCATATAAACCTGCAAACTCGTACGAACCCCAAATACCGGCAGCAAGCACAAGAATAGGTAAAAACGTAGATTCCATTCCCATAGCCAATCCACCAATAATATTGGTAGCATGGCCTGTGCCCGACTGGCGAACAATTGAGGATACAGGTCGTTTGCCGATTGCAGTATAGTATTCGGTAATTATGCTCATTAACGTGCCCACAACCAAACCCGTAATAATGGCCCCAAAAACACCCATTTTAGTAAACTCCAGTCCGCGCAAACTCATGCCGCTTTCGGGTAAAAGCCACAGTACTAAAAAATAAGATGCAATTGCTGTTAAGATAATTGAGCCCCAATTGCCCATATTTAAGGCCTTTTGAACGGCCGCTGTGCTAACACCTGCTGAATCAGAAATTCGGACAAAAGAAGTAGCAATAATAGAAAACAGAATACCAACGCCCGCAATAAGCATGGGTAATAAAATAGGTGCAAAGCCTGCAAAGGCATCGTTTGATATAGTTTCTTGTCCTAAAACAATGGTAGCTAAAACCGTGGCTACATAGGACCCGAAAAGATCGGCTCCCATACCGGCTACATCGCCTACATTATCGCCCACGTTATCGGCAATTGTGGCCGGGTTTCGGGGATCGTCTTCCGGAATGCCGGCTTCTACTTTACCCACCAGATCGGCACCAACATCGGCGGCTTTTGTGTAAATACCACCGCCAACACGCGCAAAAAGCGCAATGCTTTCGGCACCAAGCGAAAAGCCTGTTAACACTTCAACGGCGCGCAGCATATCAGAAGAATTAACATCAGACTCTGGCGCAAAATACTGGCGAAGGGCAATAAACAATCCACCCAAACCCAATACGGCCAAACCTGCTACACCCATTCCCATTACGGCTCCTCCGGTAAAAGAAACCTTTAAAGCTTTAGAAAGTGATGTGCAGGCTGCATGTGCTGTACGTACGTTTGCTTTTGTGGCGGCACGCATACCAATGTAGCCTGCTAAAGCACTTAAAAAGGCTCCTAAAATAAACGCGACGGCAATTAACCAATGCGAGTGTGGATTTCGGCTGGCCATAAAACCAAGCAACAGTGCTACAATAGCTACAAAATAGGTAAGTATTTTCCACTCAGCTCGCAAAAAAGCCATTGCGCCTTCCGAAATATACCGGCTGATTTCCTGCATTCGTTCGGTACCTGCATCTTGCTTGCTAACCCAGCTGAACTTAATAAATGTGTACAACAAACCAATTAAACCCATTATGGGCACTAAATACACGTAAGAATCCATAGTAGAATGTTAGTTAAAATTTTTAACGGCCGGCAAAGATAGGGGTTGAGGTTGATTTTGTGTTCATACCTTAAAAGCCCTTAAAAAGGGTACAATAAATTAAGCATTATTATTAAAATGATTCAGAATATTAGCCAAAAAAAATATAATGCCTTATTCGCTCTTTTGATTAACTTAACTCTGCAAAACGCAGTTAAAACCGGCAAAATGAGCAAATTTAAAGTTTTGGTTTTTGATGACGAGCTTAGCGAAATTGGCAAAATGTACATTGGACTTTTACAAAAAGATTTTTCAGTAGAAGTTACCATGGACCCTAAAGAAATACCAATGCGGTTTAAAAGGATGGAGCCGGGTATTGTTATTGTAAGTAACGAAAATCCTGATTTTAATGCTCACGAAATTTGCCAGTTAGTAAAAAAAGAAGCAAACGTGCCTATTATTTTACTGGTTGAAAAACATTCATCAACAACGGTTGAAATAGACAGTTGTAATGCCGATGATATTTTGTATAAACCAGTTGATTTAAACGAGCTGGTAGCCAAAATAAAAAAATGGCACGCACTCAGTCAATAATTACTCCTGCACTTCTGCCGTACCGCCGTAGTTGCCAAAAAGATCGTACATTTTTCGTGCGGTAAAATACACGTTCCGGTTAAACTTATTAGAAAGAATAATAATGGTTATTTTTTCGTCTGTTAAGCGGGCAAAAGCCGAGTTAAAGCCGTGCCAGCGACC
>JBBSRB010000163.1:0-5069 GCA_038243445.1 Chitinophagales bacterium
AGATTGAACCCTATTTTATTAAATTTCTTTGAAATATATTTTTTGGACTTAAAAATCAACTGATTACCCCCGGATGTAAACAAAACTAAAAGGGTGCTTTTTGGTTTGCCCCAATGTGTTACAAAGTGCGTAATGATAAACCGCCGCTTGTAAAAAGCTGCCCGGTTAATGTCCTCCCTGTTTCTGTTTACATTTTCAGTTTGTAGTATGCGGGCAGTTAGCCTGTTTAATTTATGTAGTAAGTGTAATACCGCAAACACATTATTTTGCTGAAGCAGCGGAGCAAAGTTGTGCCGTAAGCATTCCAGTTGATTATTAGAAATAGAAAACTTTTCTCCCATGTAAAAGGCAATATTTCTGCGCACCTGCGCCTGCTCTGCAATTAGATATTCTCTTTTTTTTAAAACCTGGTGCAGGCTTTGGTCTGTTACGCGGTAATCAAGCAAAAGTTCGGGCAAAATTTGTACTTTGCCGGTTCTATACAACTGCCAAAATAGCTCGTAATCTTCGGCGTAAGCCACTGTATAACCACCCACATTTTTTACTGTTTCTTTTTTATAAACAACCGTTGGGTGATAGATCCAGCAAATAAAAGTGATGTTGTAATAATAGTATTCTGGTTCAAACAAATCAATCCGAGTGACTTCTTTGTTTTGGTTAATTACCCTGGCCCAGCAGGCTACCATATCTACCTCGGGGTGAGTTGTTAAATATTCAATTTGTTTTTGCAAACGTTCGGGAAAGCTGATGTCATCAGCATCCATTCGGGCAATAAACTGGCCGGCAGCCAGTTCAATTCCTTTGTTTAAAGTAGCAGAAATACCCTTGTTTTCATCATTTTTAAAAAACCTGATTCTTTCATCTGAAAACGAATTTACAATAGCCACCGTGTTGTCGGTAGAGCCGTCATCAATAATAATAAATTCAAAAAGAGAAAACGTTTGGGCTAGTATGCTTTCTATTGCTTCTTTTACAAATGCCTGCGCATTGAAAACCGGCATTAAAACAGTTAGCAAGGGAGTGGCCATAAGTAGATTTTTACCGAAGCTTTTGTTTTATTGTTCGTTTGAACTGATAAGCTAAGCCTGAAAAACCATTATACTTTGCGAGCGCTTTTTTAAGTAATTGATGAACTATGGGATCTTGAATTTTTTGGGTTTTTAAATAGTTATTAAACCAATTTAAAAAATATTTTCGAACAGCATGATACTCTCCTTTTGCTGTAACGTCGTGTACCAAAGAACCTTCGCGCTGGCGGTAAAAATTGTGACTAGCCGGCGAAATGAACACCTGTTCTTTTAAGTAAATTTTGTTTAAAAAAGCCTGGTCTTCGTACAACTGGTAATTGCCTGAAAAAGATTCTTCAAAACCGCCAACGCGTGTCCACGCATTTTTATTTATAAGCAGTCCGGATGGACACGGAGCCGCGCCGCTACTTAGTGGATAAAGTAGTTGTATTAACGAATAAGGCTCATATTTTCCCTGGAGATTTGTTCCCACTTTTATAAGAACGTCCTCCTTTTTTGCATCTTTCCAACTGTACCAATAAGTGGACGCCTCGCATAGCATACCTAATTGCGGGTGTTGTGCGATAATAGAGAGTTGGGCGGATAGTTTTTGAGGCAGCCAAACATCGTCTGCATCAAGCAGCGCAATCCACGTTCCCGATGATTTGTTTATGCCTAAATTCCTGCTTGCACTTAGCCCCCTATTTTGATGGTTTTCGTGCTCGTAATAAAAGATTTTATCCGGGTATTGCGCCGCGTAATTTATTGCAATGTTTTTGCTTTCGTCCCAGGAGCCGTCATCTACCAGAATAAGTTCCCAGGTTTCATAATCTTGTTTCAACACACTTTCTACCGCTTCGGACAAAAACTTTTCTTCGTTTAAAAAACACGTAATTACCGATACCAGTGGTTTTTGGTTATTCACTTATTTGTTTTTTAATGCGTTAAAGTAATGCCAGTTCATTTTTCTGTTGGTAATTATTTTTCGTCCAATTCCAAATCTGTTCTGGCAGTTATTAGCACTAATATTTTCGGTTGTAAAAGCGGCAGCAAAGCATGCTTCTTCAGCCACGGCTTGCGTAATGCTGTTGTAATTTCCATACGGGTAAGCTAAAAGTTCCAGCTTTTTTTCTACCAGGCTTTCCAGTGTTTTCTTGCAATCATAAACCTCTGTTTGCTGCACCTCTTTTGAAAAAAAAGCCAATGCAGAATGGGAAACGGTGTGCACACCAATAGTAAATAAAGGAGATAAACTTAAATCAATCACTTGCTTTTCGCTCATTATTTTTGGCGGTGGCTTAGTGTAATCATACCCTTTTTTAAGTGTTTGTAAAACCGCTTGCTGCTCGTTGGGAAAAAGTCCTTTAAAAGCTTGCCAAACCTTCAAAAAAGCTTCTGCTCTTTTTGTTGTTGGTGCTTTTTCGCCTTTCCAGGCTGCTATTTTTTTTGCCAGTGTGTTGGTTAATAATTCTTCGCCTTCAAGGTTAAAAACAAACTCGTTCCCGTTTATTGGCAACGTAAATTGAGAAGGCAATGTTTGCTGAAATAAAAAAAAATGCAATAGTTCATCCCACCAAAAAGGCTCGCCGGTTTGCATGCTTTGCGTTGTAATAAAAAATGTAGCCGGTATGCCGTGCTTTTCCAGTAATGGTTTTGCGGTTTCGTAATTATCCAGGTAGCCATCATCAAAAGTTAGTGCCACACACCCTTTTTTTAATGTTTTGTCTTTCCATTGCGCTATAAATTGCGGAAGCGGTAACACCCGGGCATTTTTTTTCAGCCAGATAATATGCTGTTCAAAATGATTGGCACTCACGCAAATATCCCAGGGATCGGTCTGCTCCAAAGCTATCCGGTGATACATAAAAACCCACGAGGTATTTTGAAGTGCGGGAACTCTATCCTTTATCCACTTGGGTATAACGCTCATCCTGATTTTTGGGCTTTAACTGTAATAATTACAGGGTAATGAGGATCGTTAAATGAAAGGGCTTCATTGCTTACTTCGCCCAGGCCCATGCCGTATAAAAACGAGGTTGCTACCTGCACATTGCCATAAGTGTTCACTTCTATTTTTCCATCGGTAAAGCTATCACTCATTAAGCGTTCCATGGCCTTTTGTGTAAACGACCAATACCAGGTTTCCTTCCATTCGCCATGATCTATTGGTGTAATGCCGGGCACCGTTAAAAGCAAGGTTCCACCAGGTTTTAAAATACGAAAGCAAGTAGCTAAGGCTTCTTTAAAATGGTAAATAAGATGCAGGGTTTGAGTAAGTATTATACAATCAAACGTGTTGTCGGGTATTTGAGGCGCATGTGCAATGTCGCCTATAAAAGTGGCTTTGGTATTGGTGTTATCTACATGCAAAATATCGCTTTGAACAACGCCTTTTTTACCAAATTGCAACGTGTATTCATTATCGCCAATTTCGAGTACGCGGCCGCAAATTGTAGCAGCTTCGTTCTGCAAGAACCGTTCAATGTAAAACCGGTCTACAGGGCCGCCACGATCGTAGCCAAACTCGGTGCTAAAAGGATGGAGGCAGTTAAAATCGCCCCTTTTTACTGAGCCCACAGGCGGTAAGAAATGACTGAGTAAACCCGCTTTAAACAAGCGCCGTTTTGCGGTTTGAGGCAGATGTTTTTTTATAAACTTTTTGATAGTGGTAGCATTAATGTAAAAGGACTCTAATGTACAAACTGGGTTTGTACTTCCAAAGCGTAGCTTTAAATTCTTTTTTAAATGGCAGCTTTTTAGCAAGTTGTTTATTGGAAAGCATTTCAGCTATTTTGCCACAATAATAGTCCTTCCAAATGTTTACCCCTTTTTTATAGGCTGCCTTTTGCGCTGCCGAATGCAGGTTGGACTTTTGCCGAGCTAAAACTATTAAAACATGCTCCAGCATAAAGGCTAAGTTGCCCGACATATTATTGCGGTGCTGGCGGTAAAGGGCCATGTTTTTTGTGTGATGCAGCACACTATATTTTGCAGCAATGTTTAAATAAAGGTCATAATCTTCGGCTGCTTTCAGCGTCTCATCAAACAAAAACTCTTTAAAAAGGGTACTTCTATACAGCACTGCCGCATGCATTCCAATGTAGTTACCTTGTAAAAGGTTTATGTAATGATCTTTTATAATTTCGATGCTAACTTCTTCTATTGTAGCCAATGTTTCATCTACTTTTATGTGCCCCCCCGAAATAAACGCTGCCTCTTTGTTTTCTTCCATCTGTTTTACCTGGTAGGAAATAGCACCCGGCATTAACACGTCGTCGGCATCTAAAAAAAGCATGTAAGCGCCAGCAGCTTTTTTTATACCTGCATTTCTGGCTGCAGATAAGCCTTTATTTTGTTGATTGACGTACACCACCTTTTCAAAGCTTTTCGCCACATCATCTGTGTTGTCGGTAGATCCATCGTTTACTACAATTATTTCAACGGCGCTATAGTCCTGCTCCAGCACGCTTGCTACAGCCTGCGGTAAAAAAGCGGCATGGTTAAAACAAGGAATGATAACCGATACCAGCGGAGGTTGTTTAATGGCTTTGTTCATTAGAAGAAAAGCTGCTGTTGGAAGGTGTTTTTCGGTTTTTAAAATAAAATATCCACCCACTGATCATACCCATTATTTCGGGGCGCACCGTTTTGTATTGCTTAGTATATTTTGGAAACCCACGCTGCAACTGCTTTAGGTAATATGTAGGCAGCACCTGCAGTAAATGCTTTTTATAGCCTGCGCCGGGCATATACTCTTGTTGAAAAAGGCAGGCAGCAGTAAAGCCGCGCATATAAGCCTTAATTTGACTTTTTAATGCGGCGCTACTTTCGCGGTGCTCATGAAATAAAACAGCACGTGGGGTGTACTGTATGGTTAAGCCTTTTGAAAGCATTCGAAACCAAAGTTCCGAATCGCCATTGCAGCCCGCGGCGCCAGCATCTAAGCGTTCATCAAAAAGTCCTGCTTTTTCAAATGCCGAGCGGCGAAATGCCATGTTTGCGCCGGCGCCAATGTTCCAAACCGGCGGGCCGCTTTGTAAGGAGTTTTTAAAATAATCGCGG
>JBBSRB010000164.1:0-4998 GCA_038243445.1 Chitinophagales bacterium
ACACAGTTGTGTACCGCGATTTTGCTCATGCGCCCTCGAAAGTGGGGGCCACCATTGAAGCAGTGAAGGCACAATTTCCTACCAAAAAACTGATAGCGGTTTTGGAGCTGCACACCTACAGCAGTCTGAACGAAGATTTTATGAAAGAGTTTAAGGGCGCTATGAACGAAGCCGATGAAGCAGTGGTTTTTTACAGCAGTCATGCGCTGGAGTTAAAGCGGCTGCCACCACTTAAAAAAGAAGCCGTTGAAAAGGGGTTTGATAAAAAAAGGTTGGAGGTGTTTAACCAACGATCGGAGTTGGAAGGGTGGTTTCAAAACACAGATTTTAACAATAGCATTTTGCTCTTAATGAGTTCGGGCAATTACGATGGAATAGACATTGAACAGCTATCGAAAAGAATTACTGCGCCTGTTGTATAATTTTGGGGCGAAGCAAACGCAATCTTTTACCTTTACCGCTTTATATTTTTTTTTGAATGTTACAACTTACAAAGCCTCTTGCTTTTATTGATATTGAAGCAACCGGAACAAACGTTACCACCGACCGGATAGTAGAAATTGCAATTGTGAAAGCACTGCCCGATGGCAGTAAAACAACAAAGCGTAAACTAATTAATCCTCAAAAGGAAATTCCACAGGTATGTATTGACATTCATGGCATTAATAATGAAATGGTGAAAGATGCGCCCGCGTTTAAGCAGGTAGCGCACGAAATAAAACAGTTTGTAGATGGCTGCAACCTGGCCTGCTACAATGCATACCGTCTTGATCTGCCCCTTTTAGTAGAAGAGTTTATACGTGCCGATGTGGAGTTTGATTTGAAAAACCGAAAGGTAGTAGACGTTCAAAAAATCTTTCATCAAATGGAGCAAAGAACGTTAAGCGCTGCCTATAAATTTTATTGCAATAAAACACTTGAAGGAGCACACGGCGCAGAAGCCGATGCAGCGGCAACCGCCGAGATATTAAACGCACAACTGGAACGGTACCCTCAGTTAGGTAATACCATAGACACTATTAACAAAGCAATTGGCGAAGAAAACATTATAGATTATGCCCGCCGTTTTGCATTTAACGATAAAGGTGAGGAGTGTTTTAATTTTGGAAAGCACAAAGGAAAAACAATTGCAGAAGTGTTGAAAGTGGAGCCTCAGTATTACGATTGGATGATGCGCGGTGAGTTTCCAAACAACACCAAACAAAAGCTAACGGACATTTACACCCGCATTATGCTTAAGAAAAAATAATCGCATTACTGCTTGGAGAAACTTGTTATTATACCAACCTACAACGAACAGGAAAACATCGAAAAAATCCTGACGGCAATTTATAGCCTGCAGCAAGACTTTCATGTGTTGGTAATAGACGACGGCTCGCCCGATGGTACCGCAGACACTGTACGTAGCCTGCAGCCCCGGTTTGAAAATACGGTTTTTTTAGAAGAACGAAAGGGGAAATTAGGATTGGGTACAGCCTACATTCACGGTTTTAAATGGGCTACAAAAATGGGCTATCAGTTTATTTTTGAAATGGATGCCGACTTTTCCCATAACCCGCTCGATCTGCCCAGGTTATATAATGCCTGTAAAACAGGTGGTGCCGATCTTGCCATCGGATCAAGATACACAAAAGGAGGAGGCGTAAAAAACTGGCCGTCCGACCGAATAGCACTTTCAAAAGGCGCTTCTTATTACACACAAATGATTTTGTGGATGCCGGTTGCCGACCCTACAGCCGGCTTTATGTGTTACAAGCGCCAGGTGTTGGAAACCATTAATTTAAATGAAGTTCGGTTTGTAGGTTATGCTTTTCAAATAGAAATGAAATTTGCTGCCTGGAAACTTGGCTTTAAGCTAAAAGAAGTGCCTATTCAGTTTGAAGATCGCCAGTTTGGCGAATCGAAAATGAGCAAAGGAATAGTGAAAGAAGGCATTTTAGGCGTGCTAAAGTTGCGCTGGTTTAGTTTATTTACCAATTACCGCCGGCGGGTTAAAAAGGCCTCGTAGCAAATTTTACGCTAACCGTTTATTAAATGAAAAAAGCATTACTGCAATTAAACGGAGCGGTGTTTTTATGGGGTTTTACCGGTGTGCTCGGAAGGCTTATTTCCATTAACGAAACCTGGCTGGTTTGGTACCGGCTGCTGATTACCGTAATTACTTTATGGATATTGTTTTTTCTTTTTAAAAAGATAAAAAAACTGCCACTCAAATCTGTCTTTTACATTGGCGCGGTGGGCACCATACAGGCACTCCATTGGGTGTCTTTTTATGGCAGCATAAAATACGCAAATGTTACCATTGCGCTAACCTGCCTATCCACATCGGCACTGCTATCGTCTTTATTAGAACCCCTGATTTTAAAAAAGAAGTTTGATGTTGTGGAAATACTATTAGGTCTATTTGCTATTGCAGGCATTGTCATCATCTACAACACTCACGTTCAGTTTTCTGTAGGCATTGTAATTGGATTGCTCTCTGCGCTGCTTACCGTTATTGTATCGGTGCTTAATAAAAAGATGATTGGCACCTACGACTCGGAAAGCATTACACTATACCAGCTTTCCGGCGGTTTTGTTGGATTAACTTTATTAATTCCGGTACTGCAAGCTCTTTTTCCGGCCGGGCATCAATTTCCCGCACCTTTAGATTGGCTTTGGTTGGTGCTTTTAAGCTGGGTGTGTACCATTCTTACATTTTTTCTTTACATAAACTCTTTAAAAAGGGTATCGGCTTTTACCATGAACCTCACCCTAACACTTGAGCCCATTTACGGTATTGCATTAGCCTTCTTAATCTTCCACGAAAATAAATTTCTAAGTAATTGGTTTTATCTTGGCTTTGGTTTCATCATTGCGGCTGTTGTGCTGCACACTGTCCGCATTTTACGGCCAACCATCCCCGTGCCTTAGAAAAGATAGTCAACTAATCGTATTTTTAATTTCATCTTTTTTTATGAACCGCATTTTACTTTTATTTTTGCTTTTGCCTTTTCAACTGATTGCTCAAAAAAAGCCGCTCGATCATTCGGTGTACGACGGCTGGCAAAGTATTGGCGAGCGCATCCTTTCAAACAACGGAAAATGGGTGGTGTATACCGTTACTCCCCAGGAAGGCGACGCGCAACTCTTTATCCAATCTACAGATAATATAGGTTACAAAAAAGAAGTGGCGAGAGGTTATAATGCGCAAATAACGGCCGACAGCCGGTTTGTTGTTTTTAAAATCAAACCACTTTACAAAGAAACCAGGGAAGCAAAAATTAAAAAGAAAAAGGCGGAAGATTTGCCAAAAGATTCATTTGCTATTGTTGAATTAGGGCAGGATGCTGTTTGGAAATCACCGAAAATAAAATCGTACAAAACACCCGAAAAAGGGGCCGGCTGGGTAGCCTATCAAAAAGAAAAAGAACCAAATACTGCAAAAGGAGCGCTAAACCCCACGCAAAAAACAGTGGACAGTCTGCAGAAAAAACTAGACTCGCTTGTATTGCTGGTAACCGAATTAAAGAACGTAAAAGGCGGATCTGGCGATGCATTTGATCCGGATGAAGATCCAGTGCCTTCTGCGGCTGCAGCTGCCGGCAGCGACCTGGTGATAAGAGAGCTGGCAAAAGGCAGAGAAAAGGTGTTTCCTAACGTAGTTGATTATTATTTTAGTAAGGGTGGCCAAAAATTAATGATGCGGGTGAGCAAATCGCCGGGAGAGAAAAAGGGTAATAATGCTGTGCTGCTTTATAACCTGGTAACAGAAACTGTTGATACCATTTTAAAAGGCGGAAACGATTTTAAAGGCTTTGCTTTTAATGAAGATGGCAGCAAAGCAGCCTTTGTAGCCGAACGAGATACAGCAACAAAAACATTACAAAAAGGGTACAGCTTGTATTTATATGCCGGCGGCGATAGTGCACAATTGCTGATAAGCAAAAACACTCCAGGCATGGAAGTGGGTGCAACCGTTAGCGAATGGAGCAACGTAGAATTTAGCAAAAGCGGCAATCGTTTGTTTTTTGGCACTGCTGCAATTCAGCCTTTAAAGGATACATCTTTGGTAGATATAGATCTTGTAAAAGTGGATATATGGCATTATAACGACGACTACCTGCAAACGCAACAACTTATTGGACTAAACAACGAACTGCGCCGCAATTATCTGGCTGTTTTTGATTTTTCAAGAAACAGTATACAGCAACTAGGTTCCAAAGCACTGCCCACAATTATAAAAACTGCCGAAGGCGATGGTGAGTTTTTTATAGCAACAACCGACACCGGAAGAAGAGTGCAAAGGCAGTGGGGCGATGTAAAAACCGATGTGTATGCAGTTAACGTTGCTTCCGGGGCAAAAACACTGGTATCGAAAAATCACCAGGGGCAAGTATATCCATCTTCTACCGGCAAGTACATTTTGTTGTACAACAATAAACAAAAAGCATATTTCGCCTGGAATGGTAAAAGCCTTAAAAATATTTCATCAAAGATTAAGGTGCCCCTTTACAACGAAGAAAATGATGTGCCTGCTGATCCGTCTGCATACGGAATTATGGGTTGGCACCAGGGGGATTCAGCCCTTTATGTTTATGATAAATATGATGCTTGGAAGATAGATCCATCGGGCAAAGAAGTGCCTGAAAACATGACAAAAAGGGGTAGGATAAATAAAGAAACCTACCGCTACATTAAAGTAAATGGAGACGAAGAATATTTGGAATGGGCACAGCCAATACACTTTCGTGTTCAAAGGGAAGTAACCAAAGAAACAGGGCTGAAAAAATCGGTTTTAAAAAAAGATTGGGTGCTTACAACCATTGCCGAAACAGGCAAATACTATTATGGTTTTTTGGCAAAAGCAGATAGCGCAAACACTCTTCTGTTTTCGAAAGAATCCTATTCACTTTCTCCTGATTTATACTATGCAACGGCATCCAATAACTTCAAACCCGTACAACTATCGGCTTTGAATCTGCAACAATCGAACTATAACTGGGGTACAGCCGAACT
>JBBSRB010000165.1:0-4931 GCA_038243445.1 Chitinophagales bacterium
ATTCCTTCGTATCTGTAAAGTCATTCATCGGAGCTCCTTCCAGGAAAATATAATCATATTCATTTGTCAAATCCTGAAGGTAATTTAACAAATGGTTTTTAGGCAGTATTTCTCTTGGTGTATAATCGCCACCTTCGCAGCCAATTAAATCCACACCTTCCACACCTGTTTTGGTTACCAGCTTTTGCACATCTGCTACTGCAAAGGGCTTGCCGTTTACATGAAACTTTTCTAAAACAGGGTTTGCAGAAAGCAATGTAGTTAAATCGTTGTTGCAAAAATTGGTATCTATAATAAGCACCCTCTTTTTAATTAAACTTAAGCTATAAGAAAGGGCCTGTATAAGCGTTGTTTTTCCCTGTTGCGGTTCTGTGCTTGTAAACAAAAAGATCTTTTTACCACTGTTTTCTACCTCGAACCTTATTTTTCTTAACAGTTCTCTAAACGTATCGTCGCGTTGTTTATCCTCACCATTAAACTGACCGACACTTTGAAGCATGTTGTTTTTTAAACTAACCTGGTTAATAGTTCCTAACAACCGCAGACGGGTTAACTTTTGAAACTGCGATGGTGTTTTTATCGACCTGTCCACAATTTCTAAAAACACAATAACAATGGAACTTAAGATAAGGGCACAAATGCCCGCAAGCGCAATTGTTAAGGCCCGGTGCGATGGTTCCGGCGATGGTGAAGGCTGTCCAAAAGGGTTTGTCTAAAAGAATTAGCTCCAAATTCTGAAAGCGTTTGTGCGGTGTTTAATTTTTCTTTAGCCCTTGTATAGTCCGCAGAAGCCATCTGAATTTCCCTGTCCAATTGCTCTATACCCGCCCCTTTTGAAGCCATGGAGTTTAAGCCGCCACTTAGCTGTCCAATCATATTTTGGTACATGGCAATTCTTTCGTTTGTTCCTCTTAGCTGTCCCTCTGCATCTAGCTTTAGCTGCACGAGCCCGTCCACATTTGTTTCGATGGCGGCTTCCACTGTGTTCGAAGGTTCCAGTTGGCGCATTCTGTTGCGGGTATCATCAAGGCGCTTCTTCAGGGCAGCGTCGTTTGCGCCCTTTTGTATATATTCTTTATAAAGGTCGTTATATTGTGCTTTAAGAGATACGTATGCTTCGTTGTCCACAGTGCTTCGTGCTGCCGGACCTGCATTTTTCCTTCTTCCTTCTCTTATCAATCCATTCAATTCCTGGATGCGATATACAAGTGTTTGTTTTGTACCTTTTTCCTGAGCCAGTTGAGCTTCGTAGGAACTGATCTGCGCCATTTTACTGGAACCTTCCATACCTACGTCCACTATTCCGCGGCTGGACATGTAAGATGTTTTGGCCGCAATCTTGCCATCTAAGATCATTTTTTTCTGCTGCACCAGCGAGTCGATGTTGGCTACCGAGGTATCGGCACGCTGCCGGCGGTTTTTTACATAATAGTTATCAAACTCTCTTACTAGGGCGTTTACCGCGTAAGCAGAAAGATCGGGATTTGGAGAGGTATATTCAATATTAATGTAATCGGTTCGGGGAACGCGACCAATAAACAAGTTACTTTTAATGGTTTCCACATCGTAATGATGCAGATTTATGAAACGAAGCAACTTATTTTCTGCCGGTACGTTGGAATTTAAGGGCTGAAGCTGGTATAGCTTTTCCGTTAAAATTTGAACAGCACCTTCGGGCGGTGTAATTTTTTCGCTTCCTTTTTTATTTTCCGGCGTAGTAAATGGCTTTTCGGTTAGGTCGTGCAACATTAAATCATACGAAAGCAAACTAAGTACTTTAGATGAATTAAAGTTTTCTATAACGTTGTTGAACTTTATATCGGTTTGTGCTACACCCGATCTTTCTTCTGTCAGGCGAACATCATCGGTGGACGTAAAGCCTGTAGCAATTTGAGCAACAGACTTATACTGCTTTTTTTCATTCATCGTTAGTAAAAAAGCAGTAAGAACAGCAATGCCTACGCAGGAGAGAATAATCCATTTGCGGCGTAGTAATGCTTTTAAAAGATGCGAAAAGTCCATAGGGGTATTTTTTTGAAGGTATGCATATAAGCAGCACAAAGTTAACTGAACCTTTGCTGCTTTGCAACTAACTGCCTATTTCATTTTGCAACTTTCACATCTCTATTTTATTTTTGAGAAAGAAACAAAAAAGGGTAGGTTAATGGCTTGCTGCTTTGGGGTTGTGGTTTTTATGCTTTGATACAGGCAGTCACAAAACTTCCGCCAGCTGGTGCGTAGGTTTGTCGGCCAGTGCTGCATTCCGTTTTTAAAGACGGGTGCTTTTTTTGGTGATAAACGAAAATGGAAACACATCATCTATAAATTTAGTAACAGCAAATTTTACTAATTTAAAGTTGTTGCGAGCCGCGAGCTTTTCAAAATCTTTCTTTGCAAAAAACTGGATATGGGTTAAGTCGTCTGCGTCAGATTGTATGGTGGTTCCGTTATAGTTTAAAACGCGTTTAATGTGGAAAAGTATTTTGCCAAACCAAGTTTTGTTTCGCTGCAGGTTAATAACCGGCTTAGTAACAAATACTTCTCGTGGGCCCAATCCTTTTGGAACGGTAACAAGCAAAACACCGTGGGGAGAAAGCGATCGATGAAGAGTCTGTAACAATTCTTCAGGCTCTTTTAAAGTGCTCAAGCACTTCCGAGCATTTGATGGCATCAAAATGAGCTCCGGTAGTTGCTAATTGCTCGGCGCTAACAACCTCGAAAGTGGCGTTCGGCCCGTTTATTAGTGCTTTCTCTTTTTCGATGGCTTTTTCACTAATGTCAATTCCATGCACGTTAAAACCAACCGCTGCAATGGCCCTGGTGACAATACCGTATCCACAGCCAACATCCAGCACCTTAGCTCCCGGTTATACGTTTTCTTTTAAATTTTTTCAATAAACTGCAATCGCTTAATGTCCACAATTCTGGTATATTCTATCGTGTTTTTTAAAGCCACCTTCGTAAATTGATGATGGGCAGTATTATTCATAAAGAGCATGAATTAGGAAGGCAAGAATGTTTAAAGATACTGAGTACACAATCATTCCTTTGAAAAGCCATGTGGGAATGGATTTACTGCCGGATGCGCAAAGTAAAAAAAGCAGTGGAAGAAAATCCAACGAAAACCGCATTGTGTTTACCTGGTGAAAACCGTTGTTATGGTAAAATAAGGCTCCTAAAGCGATGCTAGAAACAGAAAGCCAGGCTCCTATTTTTAAAAGGCGGGGCCATTTAGATTTTAGGCTGGCAATTAAAAACGGGCTGGCTGAAAGTAGAGAGGTACCCCATAAGTCCATGTCTTTAATGCGCAATAAACCAGAACCAGTAAACTCAATATTAAACCCTTTTATAAACAGGCTGTAAACATTAAATAAGAAATAGCGAATGTTAAAGACACCGTATTGTTCCACTCTGTCTTTCAGGTCACCAATGTAAACAATGCTCCGGTAACCAGTATCCAGCGCATTGCCAAACCGGTAATAATTATAAAAGAGATAAATCAGTATAAATGCGGCAACGGGTGCAAGGAGCGAACAAAAGGCCGACAACTTAAACGACTCTTTCCGCTGTTGCTTATGGTACAGCATGTAACCAACGGCGAAAAACAAATAAAAAAGGGTAAACTGCCGGGTAAAAAAGCTGCACCCTATAAGTAAACCCACCAACCACCAGCGCTGCTTATGAAACAATTCGTTTAAGAAAAGGAGCACAAACATGCAAGAGGTGATGTGGGCAAAAGCATAAACATGATGGCTGGTGAATAGTGCATACCAGTAGCCGGTTCCAAAAAAGAACCCGATTGTTAACCAGGGAAAGTAAGCTTCAGACACTTTTAACTTTACAAGGATCTTATGCACCAGATAAAGATTGACGCAGCTTATTACCAGGGCAATAAGAACAGTATTCACGTTAGCGGCTCCAAACAACGCCACAAAAGGAAGGAGTAAAAAGGCTGGCAGTGGAGGGTAAGGTAGATAAACATTACCCTTAAAAAGGATCATGTCACCATACGAACTCATGGGAGGCAAAGTCAGCTTACCGTTAAGTAACGATTCGGCAAAAAGCAGGTAAGCATTGTCCGATCCATTGTTACTATAAAAATTTAAAATTCCGGGAATATGGAGAATAAAGAAAATACCAAAATAAACCAGCCAATCCACACGGGTAGGAGCGCTAAAAGATGAAAGACGGAAAATATAATGTTTCATTATGGCAGGTACAGATCCATTAAGAAAGGGGTCAGCTTAGACCTTTTTTCGAACGCTAAACTTAATGTTGAATTGGTGCAAAGAACTAACTAAAAATGCAAAAATGCAAATAAGCAGATAGATATATAGATAAAAAAAACAGCAGAAAGCAATAGGCCCTCTGCTGTTTTTAACGCGAACGTGAAATCTTATTTGCTGCTTTTTACCAACTTAACCATTGTTTTTTTACCGCCTTGCATTGCTTCTGCATAATAGATGCCGGCTCCATAATTTGCACCTAAAGTAAGTGTTGAATTTGGAGAAACGTTTTGCCTCTGGTCGATTATTCGGCCGCTTATATCATAAACTTTCACCTGAACAGGGTCATTATTTGAACTGTTTATGCGAACGGTAAATGTATGTGGAGCTGGATTAGGATAACCTTGAATACCCAAGGTGCTATTAGTCATCACAGCTCCGCTGGCAATTTCTGCCTGCAAAGCTGAAGAAGAAACAACACTGCTTTCACTACCTAATTCCGTCAGAGTAAAGCCATTAAGGTAGTTATAGGATTGGGCGTTGGAGACGGTGATGATAAGTTGCCCTGAAGAGTTGGGGGTCAGGTTTTCGAAAGAAGCCTTTGAGGTCAGGTTCTTATAAGTAGAGATGCTTTGAGAAGCCCCGCTGGTGGTAAACACCGTAAAGTTTCCGCTATAGTTATCTCTGCTTGCATAAAGCTCCAGG
>JBBSRB010000166.1:0-4756 GCA_038243445.1 Chitinophagales bacterium
TACTTCGGTAACAATTGGCGCATCGAAATACGGCTGTAATTCGGCAATTACTTCTTTGGCTGTTTGCTGTTGTTCTTCGTTATGGTAAAAAACTACCGACCTGTATTGTGTACCTACATCGGCGCCCTGGCGGTTTTTAGTGGTTGGGTTGTGCATAGAAATAAAAATCCGCAACAAATCTGCGTAGCTAACTACCGCCGGATCAAATGTAACCTGTACTACTTCGGCATGGCCGCTGTTGCCGTTGCATACTTCGCGGTAGGTAGGGTTGTTTGTTTGGCCTCCTGCATAGCCCGAAACTATTTTTTGTACGCCTTTCACTTCATCAAGTATTGCCTCGGTACACCAAAAACAGCCGCCGCCCATTGTAGCTGTTTGCACCCCTTTTTCGGTTCTTTTTTCTTCCGATGAACTTTCTACTTTATCCAGCGAAGCGGAGTTAATGCAATAACGCAACCCGCTGGGTGCTGGTCCATCTGGAAACACATGACCAAGATGGGCATCGCACACGTTGCATTGCACTTCAACCCGCTGCATGCCATAAGTATTATCTAAAATGTATTTGATTACACTTTCTTCGATGGGCTGTGTAAAAGAAGGCCAACCCGTTCCGGAACTAAATTTTAAAGTAGAATCGAACAGGAGCGTTTGGCAACAAACGCAGGCGTAAATGCCGGCTGTATGGGCTTCGCAATGTTCGCCGCTAAAAGGGCGCTCGGTTCCATGCTGCCGCGTTACGCGGTATTGTTCCGGCGTTAATAGGGCTTTCCACTCTTTATCATCTTTAATTACTTTTTTTGGGGGAGCAGGGTTATTTTTTGAAAATTTGAGCACATCATTCCAATTCATATATATTTTTTGTATTGTAGTTTAAACCTTATTACCAGCAATTGCCATACCCCAATGCTTTATTTATGCCGTGTGCCGAATACTTAACCTTTCTTTTGGGCGTTGGGGCTTTCGTCTTTCCATTGCCATAGGTGTATGCAGGCGTAGGTGCGGTAAGGGCTCCATTTTGCCGAAATACGGAGCATGTTTTGCCTGAGTTCTTTTTTGTTGCTATCATCTAACCCGTACAGCTTTTTCATAGCGCTTTGAATGCCGTAGTCGTCTACTGCAAACACATCGGGGCGCGCCAGTGTAAACATCAGCAACATTTCTACGGTCCATTTGCCAACGCCTTTAATCCGGGTTAGCAGCTCAACAATTTCTTCGTTGCTTAGCTTCTTCAGCTTTTTATCGTCTATTTTATGTTCGGCACAAAAATGCGCCACGTTTAGCACATACAAAGCTTTTGCGCCTGACAAGCCAATACCGCGTAATGCTTCAAAAGGAGTATCTACAATTTGTTGGGGTGTTGGTTCTTTTCCATCGTATAGTTCTAAAAACCGCTTAAAGATAACATGCGCCACTTTTGTTGAAATTTGTTGGCTCATAATAGAGGCGCAGAGCCGCAGCGGAACATTTTTACGCGTTTTTAAAGCAACTTCATCTTGCTCTGCAAAGAGGCCTCGCAGCCTTTTGTCTTTTGATAGATGGGCGATGTACTCCATACTGTACGGGTTAATAATGAGTTTGCGGGTTGGAGGTTCACCTGTTGGGTTGATTCAACCAAAGATAAAAACTGAATTGCAACATGCTACATCGTGAACCTGTAAACTTGGGAACCTGCAGTGTTAATTCTCAATATTCCAACTAATTTGGCCGCCTTTTTCATCTTTTAATAAAATGCCGGCTGCACTTAGCTGGTTGCGGATTTTATCAGAGGTCATCCAATCTTTTTTTTCGCGGGCTTCTTTGCGCAAGTCAATTAACACCTGCATTACGGCTTTTAATTTTTCGTCTTCGGCGCCGCCTTCTACTTTCAAGCCAAAAATATCTTCTACAAACACTTTCATTTTGCTTTTTAACAGCAATAGCGTGCTGCCCAAAAGCGCATCAGCCGAAATGTTCTTATCTTTTAATGAATTAATTACCGGAACTAATTCAAACATATTAGCCAATACTTTTGCCGTGCTAAAATCGTCATTTATAAATTCCTCAAACCCTTGTAAAAGGGTCAGCACTTTTGTATCCAGTTCGTTATTCGTTGATTGTTGATTGTTGGTCGTTGAGGAACTCTCTGGTCTTTTAGTGTCGCTGTCAACTGTCAACTGCAAATTGTCAACTTCCAACTTCTGCAGCCATTCGTACGCTTCCATGAGCCTTTTTAGCCCCTTTTCCGCGGCTTGCAGGGCTTCGTTGCTAAAATCCAGTGTGCTGCGGTAGTGTGTTTGTAAAATAAAAAACCTTATAGTCATGGGTGAATATGGCTTCTCCAGTAACGGATGATTGCCACTGAACAATTCGGTTAACTTAATAACATTGTTGTAGCTTTTGCCCATTTTTCGGCCCCCAATCGTAATCATGTTATTGTGCATCCAATACTTTGCGGGCGCTACGCCATTGCAAATGGTGCTTTGTGCCATTTCGCTTTCGTGGTGCGGAAACTGAAGATCCATACCGCCGCCATGAATATCAAACTGAGGACCGAGGTACTTTGTAGCCATGGCCGAGCACTCTATATGCCAGCCTGGAAAGCCTTCGCCCCAGGGGCTGTTCCAGCGCATCAGGTGTTCGGGCGGTGCCGCTTTCCAAAGGGCAAAATCTGCCTTATTTCGCTTTTCTTCCTGCCCATCCAACGCTCGTGTGGTTTCCAGCATGTCTTCTATTATGCGCCCGCTAAGTTTTCCGTAATCGTACCCTGACGCATATTTTTTTACATCAAAATAAACCGAGCCGCTTTTTTCGTATGCATAACCGGCAGCAATAAGGGTTTCAATCATGCCAATCTGTTCAACAATATGCCCGGTTGCGGTAGGTTCAATGGAAGGTGGCAGGCAATTAAACTGGCTCATGCCCCAGTGGTACAGGTTGGTATATTTCTGCACCAGTTCCATAGGTTCCAGCTTTTCTATTTGTGCTTTTTTGGCAATTTTATCTTCGGCTTCGCGGCCTTCTTCTTCAAAATGGCCCGCATCGGTAATGTTGCGCACATATCGCACTTTATAGCCTAAGTGCATTAAGTAGCGAAACACAACATCAAACGTAATGTACGGACGTGCATGCCCTAAATGACTTTCGCCGCTAACTGTTGGGCCGCACACATACATACCCACATGACCCTTTACCAAAGGTTTAAATTCTTCTTTGGCCCGGTTATAAGAATTAAAAACGTGTAAACTCATAAAATAAAAAATGATAAAATGATCGATAAGTGTTGATAAAAAAAGGCTTAGCAGCAGCAACAACAAGTATAGTGGAGAATGGCGATCATGTTACCTCAAAGATAAGGCTCTTTTATTTTTTAAGCCGCAGGTCGGCAACAAGCATATAATGGTCGGATAATTTTTTTGGAAAGCGGTTGAACTGTTCTACAAAAAAGTGGTTGGTAGCTAATATATAATCAATACGTAACGTGGGCGATATACCCGAATAAGTTCGGCCCACGCCAAATCCTTTTTTTAAAAACGCATCCTGTAAATTTCCCCTAATGGTAAAATAAGTGTAGGTATTGGGAACATCGTTAAAATCGCCGGTAATAATATACGGATGCGGGCTGTTTGCCGTAATGGCTTTTACAATATCGGCTTGCCGGGCGCGGAAAATAAAACCTCTTTTCAATTTAGAAAAAATGCTTCTCGAATTTTGAAGCAGGCTGTCTTCCCTGTTTTTTATTTCCTGTAGGCTTCGGTAATCTTCTTTTTTAAATTGAACCGATTGCAGGTGTGTCGTATAAAACCGGATCGTATCTCCGCTAAAAATAATATCGGCATTAATAAGTGTTTCGGGCATTCCCGGGCGCGGGTACCTAACCAGTCCAGTATCAATAATAGGAAAGCGCGAAAAAATAATCTGCCCAAACCATTGCATTCCTCCGTCACCGTCCCACGAATAATAAAAATAAGGATAGCCCATTGCCTTAATGGTATCTATATTATTGTACAAACCTTTATTAGTGGCATGATAAAATTCCTGCAGGCAAAGAACATCGGCGTTTTGCGCTTTTATTTGCTGCATCATTTCCAACCGTGTTTGGCTTCCTTTGTTATTGTTCTTTTTTAATTCGATAAACCGGGCTACGTTCCAGCTTAACACACGCAGGGTTTTTGGTTGCTTTTGTTGGGTAAATGTTTGTGCCGGATGAAATGCAAAAAATACAGCAATGGCTTTCCAACCAATGGCCAGCGCTAGTAACGAAATAAGCACATAACGCGGGTTTACAACAATCCAGAACAAGAGAAAAAGAACCAGTAAAATGAATACAATGGCAAAGCCAAGACCTGCAAAAGAAAACACCCACCAACTGGCAGGGTTTAAATAAGGAGCAACAGTAGCCAACAAAAAAACAACCGCCGCCAGTACGTTTAAAATAATAAAAAAGCGTTGTGCAAAGCTTTTGTAAACTTGAACCATTGCTGCAATTTACGAAAGGGACGGGTTAGCGAAAAAGCAAAAAAGCGTGAGGCAACTCTCAAAGCGCAACGGGCGGAATTTAAACATCTTCGCTGCTGGCGCGTTTAAGAATTTCTTTTTCATCGGCACTAAGTGTATGATATCCTTTTTGATTGATTTTATCCAGTATCTCATCTACCCGTTGCTGCGAAAAATGATTTGTTGTTTTTTTAAATGGTGGTACGTTAGCCTTGTAGAAAAGCTGGCTCTTAACCACCTTGCCTCTTTTTGGTTTATCGGGGTTAAATAAATTAACCACCCA
>JBBSRB010000167.1:0-4639 GCA_038243445.1 Chitinophagales bacterium
TGGTAACGTACAAGGTAATTTTATAGGTACCATTGGTTTCGTATACGGTTTTTCCAATACTGTCGGATTTGCCGTTTCCGTAATTCCATAAAGTTGTAAGGTCTCCAGGTCCGCTGGAGGTATTGGTAAAGTTTACGGTGGCCGGCGCCATGCACACGTTTGGATTAACAAATGTGAAATTGGGCACTACGCCTTTTTTTATTTGAATGTAGTTTGGTACTGCTCCCACATCGCTACACCCTTTATCGGTAGTTACCTGGAGCGACACATTATAATTACCTACGTTGCGATAAATATGCACCGGGTTTTGAAGGTTTGATGTTCCGCCATCGCCAAAATCCCAATTCCAACCCGTTATATTGCTTTCGATGGATGATGTAGAAAGATCTGAAAAGGAAACTGACGCCGGAAAACAGGCATTTATTTTTTCTGCTTCAAACTTTGCCACCGGCTTTGGATAAACGGTTATATAATCTGTTTTTACAACAGAATCGGTGCTGTTCGCATTTTTTACAATCAGCTTAATGGTGTATTTGCCCGGTTCGGAATAGGTATTTGAGGCGTCGTATAACGATGAAGTAGACCCATTTCCAAGGTCCCAATGCCAGGTGGCGTTTGTGGTGTCTCCGGTTGATGTGTTCTTAAAGTTTACTACAATGGGAGAACAGCCGGAAACAATATCCGAACCAAAATTAACCACAGGCGTTTGGCCAACAGACCAAAAAGAAAAGAGCAAAAAAAGGGTCAAGAAAAAAATGGGTGGTTTCAAAACAAGGGGTTTAACGGTGGTAACAGCTTTTTGAGGGCTTATTGCTACAACGCAAAAATGCTGTAAAAAATACTCATGTGTGAATAAATCTATAAACACCCTTTTTTGCGCCTTTTATTTTTTCATCCAAAGTGTTCTGGCTTCGCCGTTCACTGTTGCTTCTGCTTCTACATAATCTTCGCCTGCATCGGTTATCTTAAAAGTTCCATTCAATAAAAAAATTGGGTAACCGGATGCGCCAAAGTCGGTAGTAACAGAATAAGCGGCAGCATCGCCAGACCAGGTTCCGGTGTAGGCAATAACACCGTTTTTCAGTGCATCTACTTTTTGGTTTTTATGAAACTGAAACTTGTAAGCCGAAAAGTCTTCCGTTATGGTTGTATTTCCCTGTGTGAATTTAGTAATGGTCCACTGGCCGCTTACCATAATTTTAATAACGGCGTTTTCTTTCGCGTTATCTATAGCTTTTTTGCAGGAAGAAAAAGAAAGGGCAAAAAGCAAAAAAAATAAAGCGCGTTGCATAAGGTAAGTAATTAGGCTACAAATTATAAATTTCTGCAAACTTATCCAACAGGTAATTTAAAAAATGGTTTGCATTAAGTGGTTCGCCGGTTATTTCCGCACAAAGTTGCTCGCTGGTAAAATAGCGCCCTTTATTAAAAACCGATGTGTTTAACCATTGCAGCAGCGGCTTAGTGTTTCCGGCGCTAATGCTTTTTTCTAACCCGGTAACCTGTTTTTTTGCGGCAGCCCAAAACTGCGATGCGTAAACGCTCCCCAAAGTATACGTTGGAAAATAACCAAAGCTACCGTGGCTCCAATGCACATCCTGGAGGCATCCGGTTTTATCATCTGGCACCTGCACGCCAATTAATTGCTTGTATTGTTCGTTCCAAAAGGCCGGTATTTCTGCTGTTTTTAACGACCCTTCTATAAGCCTTTTTTCAAGTTGATAACGAATGGCTACATGAAAGTGGTAACTGATTTCATCGGCTTCGGTGCGTATTAAAGAAGGCTGCACTTTGTTTATTCCACCATAAAAATCATCAAGAGTTATGGCGCCGAACTGCGCTGGAAAATGCTGTTGCAGTTTGGGATAAAAATGGCTCCAAAAAGCTTTTCCGCGGCCTAAATTATTCTCCCACAGCCTCGATTGCGACTCGTGAATGCTGTAGGAGCAAGCTTCGCCAAGCGGCAACCCGTACTGCGCCAGCGGCAAGCCTTGCTCATATAACGCGTGCCCCACTTCGTGAATACAACTCCAGGTCATGTTGCTAAAACCAGTTTCATCTATACGCGTGGTAATGCGAACATCTGCCGGACTAAAACTTATGCTAAAGGGGTGTTCGCTTACATCTTGCCGGCCGCTTTCAAAATCAAATCCGAGTTCTTTTATTAAAAACAAGCCCCATTTCCATTGTTGTTCTTTTGAAAAGAACTGATGTAAAAACGAATCATCAACCTGCCCTGCCTGCGCTATTTTTGAAAGCAAATCTTTTAATGGTGGTAATAGTTTTGCAAAGGTTTCGTCAAGCAGAGTTACCGTTGCGCCCTTTTCAAATTCATCTAAAAGGGCGTTGTAAGGATGATGCTCGTAACCTAAAATATCAGCTTCTTCTCTTTTCAATCCAACCAGCGCATCCAGGTCTTTCTGGTAAACCGAAAAGCGGTTTGCTTTGCGGGCTTCCATCCACGAATGAAAGGCTTTGTTGGTTTGATCAGATAACTTTCTAACAAACGCCGAAGGATACTTTTTATTTCTTGTATAATCTTCCAGCGTAAGCGTAACGTTTCTTTTTTCATCAGCCGAAAGATCTTCAGTGCCAGCCAGGTTATTCAACAAAGCTCCTAAGCTTTCTTCACTAAAAAGGCTATGCGCTATTTCCGACAAAGTGCTTATTTGTTGCCCTCTGAATTGGGCGCCTTTTGAGGGCAGGTACGTTTCCTGGTCCCATTGCAGCACCGCACTGGCATTTTTTACATCGGCAATGCGCTGCATTTTTTGTATGTAAAGGTTGTAGCATTCTTTTGTGTTCGTCATTTAAAAAACAATTAAAAAAGGCCCCCTTTTCCAAGGGTTTACTCCTTCTAAAAACCTTTAAAAACTTCACTTTAAAGGGTATGTATTTGGCGAATCCATCTTCTTTAAGGGTAGCTTTTTTACCATTCCGCCGCGGGTATCTTTAATGCTTTGCATTACAATAAAAGCACGTCCGTCTATTTTTTCTACTTCGGTGGTCAGGCGGTTTACTTCAAGGCGGGTAATTACGGTAAAAATAATGTCGGTAGTGTTGTGGGCTTCGCCGCTTTTGCCAAACCCTTTTTTGCCGGTGTAAATGGTAAAGCCGCGTCCCAGTTTGTTTTGAAGCATATCGGTTATCTGGCGGCTTCGGGTAGAAATGATGGTAACACCGGTAAATTCTTCAATGCCTTCCAATATAAAATCCACGGTTTTTGAGGCCGATAAATAGGTAAGTATAGAATAAAGTGCCACTTCTACAGAAAGTAAATATGCAGCCGCCGAAAAGATGGCAATATTAAAAATCAGAATAAAATCGCCGACAGATAAACTGGTTCTGCGGTTTAAATAAATAGCCAACACTTCGGTGCCATCTATAACGCCGCCGCCTCTTATGGCAAGACCAATACCCACGCCTAAAAAAAAGCCTCCAAACACCGACACTAACAATTTATCGTGGGTAATTATTGGGTAGGGGATAAAGGCCACGGCAAGTGCCAGGGCAATAATGGCAAGAATGCTTCTCATGCTAAAACCAGGACTTATTTGCTGGTATCCAAGAAGCAAAAACGGAATATTAAGCAACAGAATAAAAATAGAAAGAGCAATGTTTGTTTGATGATTGGCCAACAGCGAAATTCCCATTACGCCACCATCTATAAAACCATTGGGCATTAAAAATCCGCGCAGCCCCAAACCAGCCGAAAGGACGCCCAACAACATTAAAATTGCATCCCGCGAATGGATGCTAATAGTTTTACGCAGCTTTTTCGCCGACCGTAAACGCTGAATATTTTCAATGCTTCTGCCAGAGCCGTGTTTCAGTGTTCCGGTTGCCAACGCTATCAGCTTATCTATTTGTTGCAGCAAAGACTATTTTTTATAAAGATAAAAGCTCTGGACAACAAATAAGTAAAGCACTAACTTTCGTACATGAAAATTAATGACATTATTGCTTGCATAGAAGCTTTTGCACCGCCCGAATTGCAGGAAGAATGGGATAATGCTGGCCTGATTACCGGGCACCCCTTTTTAACATGTTCTGGTGTGTTGTGTGTGTTAGATGTAACTGTAGAAGTGTTGAACGAAGCTATTGAAAAGGGGTGCAATTTAATTGTAGCGCATCATCCAATTGTGTTTAAAGGAGTAAAAAAGCTAACCGGAAAAACGTATGTAGAAGAAGTGTTGATTAAAGCTATTAAGTGCGATGTGGCCATCTATGCCGCGCATACCAATTTAGATAACGTGTTGTTAGGAGTAAGTGGAAAGGGTGCTGAAAAGCTGGGACTGAAAAACATACAAGTTCTTGCTTCTAAACAAAAAATGCTGCGCCGCTTAATAACGTTTGCGCCTTCCGAAAAAGCCGATGAAGTGCGCCAGGCTTTATTTGCAGCCGGCGCCGGGCACATTGGTAACTATTCGGAATGTAGCTTTAATACCACCGGCACCGGAACCTTTAAAGCCGAAAAAGGAGCCGACCCGTACGTGGGAAATATTGGCGAACAACACCACGAAGAAGAAACCAAAATAGAAATTGCTTTTCCGGCTTACCTGGAGCTGCAGGTGGTAAAAGCATTAATGGCGGCACATCCGTACGAAGTAGTGGCGTACGACATTTTTACAATGGAAAA
>JBBSRB010000168.1:0-4625 GCA_038243445.1 Chitinophagales bacterium
AAACAATACAAAGATATCATAGTAAGTAGCCTTGCTTATTGTCAGAACGAAAAAGGACTGGAACTGTATGGCTGGTGTATAATGACAAGCCATGTACATTTAATTATCGGTACGAAAGATAATCCTATGCAGAACATAATAAGGGACCTGAAACGGCATACTTCAGAAACGCTGCGCGATACCATTGAACACAAAAAAGTAGAGAGCAGAAGAGAGTGGCTATTATGGATGATGGAGCGAGCAGGAAAGAAAAATGGGAACAACAGCAACTTTCAACTATGGCAGCAACACAATCAGCCAATAGAAATTATAGATAATAAGATGGCGCACCAGAAGTTAGATTATATGCATTACAATCCGGTAGAAGCTGGGTTTGTTTTGAAAGAAGAAGATTGGTTGTACGGCAGTGCGATAGATTACAATGAAGGAAAGGTTTATTAGAAATAATGTTTTTAGATAATTTGGTGATGTAAATTACAAGGCACAAGTACGCTACGCTGCAAAGCCAGAGCTGCATACTTGCGCCAGGAGGGGGGTAGTTACCACGCCGCAGGATGTAGCGCTGGCTGATGCAAAAAAAGGAATAGCCATGTTTAGCCAGGCGCAAATGAACGTGCCCATTATTGGGTTGGTAGAAAACATGAATTATATTACACCTGCTGAACTGCCCGACAGTAAGTATTATATTTTTGGTAAAGGCGGTGGTAAACGATTGGCTGATGAATACGACTTACCCTTTTTAGGACAAATTCCATTAGTGCAAAGCATACGCGAAGGCGGCGATATTGGTGTGCCGGTAATGATGGCCGATGACGAAATTTCTAAAGCTGCTTTCGCAGATTTTGCGGGCGCCGTTGCCAGAAGCGTTTCTATGCGTAATGCACACATGAAAAGTGAAGAAATTGCGCAGGTTGTAGAAGATTAAAAAGATATTACTTCACTTCTTTCAAAAGCTCTTTTACTGCAGCTTCCAATTGCTGATCTTTTCCTTTGCCAACTACTTCGTATTCATTCATTACTTTGATGTCTGGTTCTGTTTGAAGATTTTCCAAATAAAGTCCACTTATGTTTTTTACTCCAAGCGGCGGCACGCCCCAGCGAATGCTATTATCCTGAAGACTTTCCCAACCGGCAAACGTACAAGTGCCCGGCACCGGCATACCTACAAGTTTTCCTAATTTCAAATCTTCATACGCGTAGGCAAAACAATGTCCGTCGCTATAGTTTGCTTCGTTTGCAAGTGCAATGCTTGGCTTTGTCCATCTAAACGAAGGTTCATAACCGGTGGAACGTGTATCTGTAGTATAATCAAAGAACTTTTTACCACTTAAAAACATCGCAAGGTCAGCCACCAAATCGCCGCCACCATTAAAGCGGGTATCAATCACCATTCCTTTTCTGTTTGCGTAGCGTCCCATTACTTCTTCATACACGGTTCTGTAACTTCCGTCGTTCATGCCGGGTATGTGTACATAACCTAATGCGCCGCCGCTTAACTTGTCCACTTCATCGGCATTGCGGCGCACCCAACGTTTGTACAGCAATGTATTTTCTTCAGCAGCACTAATTGGTTTCACACTTAATTGCCGGCGGTTTCCTGTTGCACCATCAAAAACGGTAAGCAGCGTGGTTTTTCCTGCTTTACGATTTAAAAACCGGGCAATGTCTTTTTCGGGAGTAATGTCTTCTCCATCAATTTGCTCAATAACCAGTCCTTTCTTTAAGTTCATTCCGGCTTTACTTAACGGGCCTTCAAGCATTACTTCTTCTATCTTAATGCCGTTCCCATTATAGTTAGGATCGTAAAAGATTCCTAGCGAAGCAGTGGCATCTCCGGTTGGCGAATTAGAAACATAACTTGCGCCCGAATGCGACACATTTAACTCCCCAAGCAACTCGCTTAGCAGTTCGGTAAATTCAAAGTTGTTTCCAATATGCGGAAGATATTTTTCGTAGTCCTCTTTCAGTTTATCCCATTTTGCGCCGTGATAACCAGCTGTATAAAACGTGTTTTTAGTGCGGCGCCAAACATGCTCAAACATAAACAACCGCTCGGCCGCTGCATTTAAATTCATTTCTCCATTAATGGCAATTGGTTCTTGTTTGCTGGTTGCCACATCTACTTTTACTATTTTACCATCTGTTTGTAAAAAAAGGGTTTTCTGGTCTTTATCCCACATCATCTGCGCGCTGTTTGCATTTAACGGAATGAGCATTTTTGTTTCCTTAGTACGCAGGTTAGTGCTCCATAAATTAAACCCTTTTTCAAATTTTGCAAGGTAATAAAGCGTTTCTCCATCTTTTGATACCAGCGCATCGGCCAGATTGCTGGAATGAAGCGTAAGTCGAGCTTTCCGGTACTTTAAACCTTCCCAATCTATTTCAAAAGGGTCTGTTTTGCCACCTGCTTTCTTTTTAACCGAATCTTCTTTTGCCTCTTTTTCTGACTGTTCTTTCCAAACGGAAAATTCTTCTTTGCTCAACTTATATTTATCAAATGCATCTTGTGTAAAAAACATAGCATAAATGTCTGACTGTGCGCCGCCGCTGTTTGCCTGGGCCCGCAAGCCGTCGCGGGTGCTGTTCCAGATCATCATTTTCCCACCCATCATCCATTTTGGCGATCCGTCATTGTAGCCGCTTTCCGTTAAATTTATTTTTTTGCTCTTTCCATCTGCAGCAATCATTCCTACTTCGCTGTTTGCAAAACCAGGTTCTGCATAATCAAACAGCAGCCATTTACTGTCGGGGCTCCAGGTAAAATATTGGTCGTTATCGCCCATGCTAAACAACTCGTTGTTGGTAAGCAGCGTGCGTACGTTTTTGGTGGCCAGATTTATTACTTTCAAGGTAATACGGTTTTCTATAAAAGCAATTTCTTTTCCGTCGGGAGAAAATTCGGGCTGGTAGTTTTCGAGATTGTTTTCAATAACTGGAACTTCTTTTAAAAGGGTAGAAGTGAAGAAATAAGGTTCTTCTTTTCGCACAATATTGGTTTGGTAAATCTTCCAGCTTTTACCTCTTTCCGAAGCGTACAAAAGGGATTTTCCATCCGGTGAAAAAGAAACGGTTCGTTCCTGCTCCGGCGTATTGGTAATGCGTTTGGTAGTGCCGCCTTCAACCGATGAAACAAACACTTCTCCCCTGAAAATAAACGCCACTTCTTTACCATTTGGCGATACAGCCAAATCGCGTACGCCGTTATTCACCATCAGTACCCTTTCGTTGTTGTTTTTATTGTCTGATGTTATAGAGATAGCAACCTTTTGTGGTTCTTTTCCTTCCTCTTTTGTATAAATTTCGCCGTTATAACCAAAGCATAACAAGCCAGCATCAGAGGCGCTTAAAAACCGTACAGGATGCAGCGCAAAAGAAGTGAGTTGCGTGGCGTTCGCCACATTTGCCCTATCCATTTTATACACGTTGAAAGAGCCACTTTTTTCACTTAAATAATAAATACCTTTTTCATCGGGTGTAAAAACCGGGTTGCGGTCTTCGCCTGCAAACGAAGTAAGCTTTGTATGGTTTCCGGTTGTTTTATCCCACATCCAAACATCGCGGGCAATGGCCGAAACATGATGTTTGCGCCAGGGGTTTTCACCGCCTTTTTTATCCTGGTAAAGCAGTACGTTCCCTGCCTTATTCCACTTTACATCTTCGGCAGGTGTAGTTAGTAATTGTTGTACGCGGCCGCCTGTTGCCGGTACTGTATAAAGTTCGGGTTGCGAGCCGGTGGGAAATTGTCGGTTAGAAGCAAGATCGCTGCGCGAAGAACCAAAGGTTACCAACTTGTTATCGGGGCTGAATTCGTATGGATATTCGGGCGCAGAATGAAACGTCAAACGCTGGGCTTCGCCACCTTCTGCGGGCATGCTAAATACATCGAAGTTTCCATACCGGTCAGATGCAAAAGCAATTTGTTTTCCGTCGTGGCTCCATACCGGCATAAAATCTTGTGCTTCGTGTTGCGTAAGTTGAATGGCCGAACCGCTGCCCGCCGCCACTTTAAATAAATCGCCTTTATAAGTAAATACAATGGTTTTGCCATCGGGCGAAATGCTTGGGTAGCGCAACCACAATGGCGCTGTTTGCGCAAAGGCGTAAAAAGACGAGCACAAAAAAAATAATAAAAAGGAAAGATTTTTCATTGCAAACAATTAAAGCGGGTAATTTACAAAAGTTGACTGTATAAAACAGGCGTTATTATTTAGATGGAGGAAAGAATTTTTTGAACTACCATACATATAAGCAGTTACGTACATTTGATGTCATTATGTATAGCATTCCATACTTTAAAGAAAAGGATTACGGGGTATTGATTCAGTTTATGCAACAGCATTCTTTTGCCTTGTTGATAGGTAATTATAATAATGTTGCCACAGCTACGCAGGTGCCGTTTTTGTTTGAAGAAAGAGGTGAAAGATTATTCTTAAAAGGACACATCATGCGCAACACAGATCATCATAAAGCGTTGCTGAAAAACAGTATGGTGCTGTGTGTGTTTGCCGGCCCTCATGCTTACGTCAGTGCCCGGTCTTATTCCAATCCGCACACAGCTTCTACCTGGAATTATATGACTGTTCATGCAAGAGGAAATCTAACGTTTTTAGAAGAAAATGCGCTTA
>JBBSRB010000169.1:0-4541 GCA_038243445.1 Chitinophagales bacterium
CGAATTACCTAAACCCCAAATTAAGCCGCCTAAAATACCCGTTAAATGCGTTTTAAAACTTCCCCTAAAATACTCGGCGTAACTGGTAGGTGTACCAACAATTGGCTTTTTAATTAAAATGGTATTAAACAAAAAGTTACTAATAAAAATGCCTACTGAAAAGATAAAAACAGCGGTGTAGGGCGTCATCTTACCAGCAGCGGGTGTTACAAAATTTTCCATATCCATACTGTCTGCAATAAACCTATAGAAGAAAGACATGAGCACACCGGCAATTACTGAAATGATAATTCCTTTTGCTGAAACCTGTTGTCCCGCGCTCTTTTTTTTGTAGGCCGCAGCGTTAAAAAGAATTGCAATTACAACCAACGCGACGCCTGTAAAAAGTAGCACCGGATCGCCTTTTTGAGCAACAGAATAGTTAAGCAAAACACCTAAAACCAATGCCAACCCAATGGCAACCGGAAACGCTACCGACATACCAGCAATGGCTATAGCTGCAGAAAACAAAATATTAGCGGCATTAAAAATAACGCCTCCTAAAAAAGCACTTCCAATATTGGCACTATCGGCTTGGGCCAAGTCATCGAAAAAACTCCTTCCCTGGCTGCCAATGCTGCCTAATGTTACTGCCGATACAATAGAAAACAACAGGATGCCGATAACATAATCCCAGTAGAACAACTCAAAACGCCAGGTCTTGCTGGCGAGCTTTTGAGTGTTGGCCCAGGAGCCCCAACAGATCATCGTAATTACACAGAAAATAACAGCAAGGGAATAACTTTCAATAATAAACATGATGCAATGTGTTAGTTGGTGATGAAGATTTTATAAAAGTAAAAACATGCAAAAAAGGGTAGTATTTAATAATTGGTTAATTTAATCTACTGCTGAAAATTCTTCAATTTCGTGCAGATAAGGAGCAGATGACTGTGCGCCCATACGAGTAACAGCGATGGCCGCCGCTTTGCAGGCAAAGGCAGTAGCGTTTACTAAAGTTGCGCCTTTAGCAAGAGCCACTACAAGAGCCCCGTTAAATACATCACCTGCTGCAGTAGTATCTACTGCTTTTACTAATAATCCCGGCACATGCGTAAACTCCTCTTCATCAAAGACAAGAGCACCTTTTTTACCTAACGTAATAATTACCGTTCGCACCCCCTTTTCTTTAATTATTCGGGCTGCTTTCTTTGCGCTTTCCAAATCGTTTACCTCCACTCCGGATAGCTTTTCTGCTTCTGTTTCGTTTGGTGTAATGATGGATACGTGTTGTAGCAAGGCATTGCTTAATGTGCAGGCAGGCGCCGGGTTTAAGACTACTTTAGCACCTTGACCACTCGCTATTTGCGCAACATATTCAACGGTGTTTAACGGTATTTCTAACTGCATTAACACAATGCCGGCGGTTTCCATTGCAGCTTTTGCGCCCTCTAAATCATTTGGACTTAACGTTGCGTTAGCGCCTGAAGCAACCACGATACAATTTTCTCCATCGCTATCTAAAGTTATTAATGCAACACCCGAGGGTTTTTCAGGATCTTTAAAATGATATGTTGTATTAATTCCTTCTTTTTTAAATAATAGACGTGCTTGTTCTCCAAATAAATCGTTACCGGTTTTACAAATAAAAGTAACGGCGCCACCAAGCCTTGCGGCTGCTACTGCCTGATTGGCTCCTTTTCCACCGGGATTCATAAAAAAGGTGCCGCCTAAAATAGTTTCACCAGGCGCCGGCAGCCGTTCGGCTTTTACTACCATATCGGTGTTTGAACTGCCGACAACTACAATCGATGTATTCATAAAAAAAGTTTATTTAAACGTTACTATAATTAACTCTAATCTTACCATTCTACATACAGCGTTTTTAACGAGTGAGGCGGCCACCATTGTGTTACATCAAAAGGTTGCCCTTTTTCTTCGTTTGCGTTACTTATATAAATTTTCTGCTCTTTACCTTGTTTAGATAACTTCCAACTAAACTGTAATTGCTTTTTTTCAGTAGCCGCATTATACAACCGCAAAAGAAGCCCTCTGCCCGTGTTTGCGGTCTTTACCGAAGAGAGTAATATGTTTTCATCTTTTAAAATAAAGGGTAAGTTATTAGAGCCGTTTTCTACCGATGAAGTTACCATTAAGGGCTGCGCATTTTCCCGCGACTGACGGTTTACCCGAGCGGCGTTAAAGCCTTGATGTACATAAACAGCATAGTTTAATGCAACAACACCTTGTTGGTACGCACGGTAATTAGTGTACCAGTAATTGTTCATCACATAGGAAAAAAAGATATTGGATGTGTCTGTTTTTTCTTTCCACTTTTTTTCCATTACTGTGCCGCCAAAACTCTGCGAACTGTCGGCCCCAAGTTCATTTATCAATGTTCCTATTTCAATAAGCGGCACTTCGTTGGTAATAAACGTAAGTCCTTCCTTTTCGTTTGATACATCTACCCAACGCTGCATACTGATGTACTCGTTATTGGCACCAGCTAACAGATTTTTCCCTGGTTCTAAAATTCCTGTTCCTGCATCAATCCGCATTTGGCTTTGAGGTAAAAAAACAGGGAACGCAATGTGCACAGACTCCTTTTGTAGTGTTTTTTTCTTATTGATAGTGTTGGTTATGGACACTTTATTTAACTCATTAATTACACTTACTTCCTGAACAAGACTGTGTGTGCCGGGCGCAGCAGAAGTAATTTCAAAAGAAGAAATAAGCGGACCCTTTTCTTTTACTTTTATTATAACACTCTCAACCGTTTGTGTTTTCGATGGATCCAATCCCGGCATGTAGATGTATTGATTTAAGCCTGTGGCAGAACCGTTTTCAACAAAATTGGTACCTGTGTTTTTATTCAATAAACGATCAATTGAGCCAGTAGTTTTGTTCACGGTTAATTGCAAATTGTCGTTTTGAATGGTAGCATCTTGTATTGTTAAGTTGCTTTTATAAAGAGATACTCCGGTAGTGCAAAAAAACTTCTTACTACCCAATGCAGGAAGGTCTTTTGCCAGAAAGACAAGCGCTCCGGTGCTTAAACGCTGCGAAGGATAGACAATTCCTTGTCCATCAACAATTTTATCGCCCCGATAACTTTGTTTTTTTGAAAGTGTTACTAAATCAGTACGGTTCCAGGAAGAAGTATTGATAACATAAAATGAATTTTCCTGGTTAAAAACAGAATCTAATTGTTGATTTAAAAGCACACGGGAAAATGTATCAGCCCGCAGGGCAAAGGCTTTTTTATACTCCCATTGTTTTAGTACAAACGAGTCTTCGGGTTGAGAAATACTGTTCCAGGCGCCCCAGGTATGCTCGTGCCACAGGATAACGCTGCGCCATGCAGCATAAAATTTTTTTTGCTGATAGTTACCCGGGAAGATTAAACTACTTAACACTTCGCTTTGGTACAATCGATCTGTACTTTTTTTAACCAGTACTTCTTCTTTGGCAGATGACATAACGCCATCTTCCCAATATGGCGTATAGTCGCCGGATACAACAGGCAACAAGTGTTGGTAGCGCTTTTCAAAATCCACCATCATTTCCTCTACATTAGCAATAATAAATTGAGGACTAACGTATTTTTTATTCCATTCGGCTACAAAATCAGGGAGACCTTCATCCGGCGGCGAATTATCGTTAATAATAGAATATCGAAGTTGCACCATTTTATAAGGATAATTTGTGGCTTGCAATTGTTCTAAATAATTCATTAATAAATTCATGGGTTTATGTGCAAACCGCAGCCGGCCCATGTTCCAATCTTGAAACCAACTATAACCTGTGCCGGCCTGCCAAAACAAAACGGTGTCTTCGCCGGAAGCTGAAACCCAATAAAAAGGAATATCGCCCCAGCTACGATGAGTAGCGCCCACGCGGGCTCCAACGTCGGGAAACCCAGGTTGAGGAATAAAATTGGGTCCGCTGGAAATGTAACGTACTCCCCTTTGTGCTAACGCAGAAACAGCATTCCAACTCATACCGGGAACATCGGACAACATTAGTGTTTTAGAGGTAATGCCATAGGTACGTTTTAGTCCGCCTGCGTAGTCCGTTAGGTGTATGAGTTCTTCTGGTCGGCACACGCCAGTTAGCAAATTAGCATAACCTGCAGGCAAACCAATAGAACCGTTTTTGGCTAAGCGAATCAATTCATTTTTTTCGTTTTCAGTAGCACTGTCCATAAAATTTTCTATGGCCCATAACGCTTCTACATTCCAGATAAAACGTGAACCGGCAGGGTAATTTTTTGTTTTATATATTAGCGCAAACGCTTGTCGTATAAAATCGTTGTGCTTTTGTGCCACTACGGGCTGATAGTCGGAGTAACCAATATCGTTATGGGAATGATTAACTAAATGCAACTCTCGTTTGGCAACCGGATATACTAATACATTTTGAGTATGATTGATGCTTTTTGCACCCGTTATTTTCACCAACATCTCCATTGGAGCTTTTACGGCAGGCACCCATACTTCTAACTCATTGTACCCCCCTTTTAGCACTGTTTTTTGCTGAACAGAACCCGCAGTAATAATGAC
>JBBSRB010000170.1:0-4530 GCA_038243445.1 Chitinophagales bacterium
AAGGCGGCGTTCTAAAACATGCGAAAAAGGGTCTTCATTGCGAGACCCTTTTTTTATGTTTTAGAACAATTCCAATCAAACATATTCAAATGTTTAAAAGGAAAGATGTACCAATTTTCATGGGCTTTTAATTTTTTCAATGCTTCGATTTACAGCTATACTTTTCTTTTTTCTTTTGTCGCTTTTGTCTGTATTTAAAGCGCCAACAAATTTGCTTTGGTATGTAGAAATTTTAGTTACCGAGTTTCCCTGGGTCTTTTTACTCATCGAAATTGTTTTGCTCATTTGGGGCTTTAAAACTCAGCGTTTCCAAACAGCAGGAAGCCTCATTGCTTTAATTTCAATCCTTCTATACTTATCGCCGGTAATTAAAGCCTACAGAATTGCAGGTAACTTAAAAAGTGAGTTAGTTAAAAGCTTTCCGGTAAATGCGCCTCAGAACGATAAAAAGCCTTTTCAATTTTTTAAGATGATGGGTGGCATTGGTGCAAAATCAATCCCGTTTAAAAAATTAATATATACTCTGGAAGGCCAACAACCCCTTTCCTTAGACTTTTACCCATCGCAGAAAAAAGGAGTGAAACCTTGTGTAATAGTGGTTCATGGAGGCTCATGGGCGGGTGGCGATAGCCGTCAACTACCCGAATTGAACAGTTATTTGTCCAAAAAAGGATATCATGTAGCTAGCATAAATTACCGGTTGGCACCCAGGCATGTAAGTCCGGCGCAGGTAACCGACATTCGCACAGCCATTGAATTTTTACGGTTAAAAGCAGCTGAATTAAATATTGATTCGAACAATTTTGTTTTGCTTGGCCGATCCGCCGGTGGACAATTGGTTTTAGCAACCGCGTACACCGAGTACGATCCATCCATAAAAGGAGTGATTTCTTTTTACGGCCCGGCCGATTTAGTTTGGGGCGCCCAAAACCCTGCAAGCCTTTGGGTATTCGACAGCAATAAAATACTGGAAGATTTTTTAGGCGGAACCTACACTAAATCGCCGCAGATTTATGCAGCCGGTTCTCCTATAAACTTTGTAACAGCGCAAGCGCCGCCTACTTTATTATTGCATGGGCAAAACGACGTTTTGGTGGCTTACGAACACAGCATCAGGCTTCAGGAAAAACTTGCTCAAAAGGGTGTTCCGCACTTTCTGCTCACGCTTCCATGGGCTACGCATGGTTTTGATTATACGCTGAATGGTCCCGGCGGACAATTAAGCACATATTGCGTAGAGCAATTTTTAAAAAATGTTACCAGCCAGTAAGGATGTAAACTTTTTTACTGAATTACTGTCGGTTTAAAAACCTTTCAAAAAGGGGTAGAAATGGGCCATTAAAAGTTGCGATTTGATGAGAGACCCTTTTTCAAACGTTCATGGACACTCTTCTATTTGCTTCAGATCGTAACCTGCTTTTAATGCGGCCTCGTCTATTTTGTTGTATAACTCCGAAATATTTTGTGGTACCGAATCAATCCAAAAACCATAATTAGATAAACTTCCATCAGGTATTCGGTGCAAAAAAGCCGCACTGACCGACCGAAAAACCCAGTGTTCTACTGTGCCTTTTAAAATGCCTGTAATCAATTTGTTGCCCAGCTTAAATTGTAGCGCAACCGAATTGTACCGGTAACCTAACGTATCCAAACGAAACTGTAATTGCCATTTATTTCGGCGATACCGCATACAACACAAATCTTTATCTTAAACCTCTGAATATTATGCTATTATAACTATTTGCAAAAGTAGCTATGATCTTTTAGTTTATAATTCTGCTTTATGCTCTTTTTGAATTTTTTTATTAATAAAATAAAGTTTAAAAAGAATCTTTCATTTGTAAAACTGTGTTATATTCATATTCATTTCCATATCTTTTGTTGATAGGCTTTACGCATCAGTAAAAACTACACTTCCAAATAGCTTCTGAAAGTTCCGCATTTCCGCACCTGCCTTAAAGTTGTATTTTCTTACACTTAAACCATAAATCATGCGTAAACTTTTACTCTTTGCAGTTGTAATGCTTTTTTTTGTGCCTGTATTTTCACAACAGCCAGGCAATGTTGATTCTTCTTATGGAACCAATGGGGTGGCGGATGCTCTTCCACTAGGCAAAAGTATAATACGAATGACAGTAGGACGCGGAGATGGGAATATTGTAGTAATCGGTTTTTTTGGCGGAACAGAAAATTATCAAAATTTTATAGCCCGTTATAACAGGCAAGGCAAGCTTGACCGGACTTTTAGCGGGGATGGCATACAAAATTTAGGTGGTGTATATGAATTTGGTTTTTTTGATCCTTTAGTTTCGGTGCAAAAGGATGGCAAAATAATTCTTGCAGCAGAAAAATATATTCCAAGTGAAAACCCGGATGAAGAACCGGATGCCGATATTCTTTTAATCAGGTTAAATAAAAATGGCTCTCTGGATAGCACATTTGGTACAAACGGCTCAGTTTCAGTAGATATAGGTAAAGAAGGGCAAAATAAAACTTATGATAGTCCTACTTCGATTGCCATACAAAGCGATGGAAAAATTTTAGTATCGTGCATTTCTTATTTTAAAGAAAATAATTATGAATCCTTTGTGGCCGTTTTAGAGTACAATCCCAACGGTTCTGTAAATACCACACACCGCTTTTTCTCCGATTTTAGTGAACCAGGCAATTCTATAGAATTAAATAATGTAAAAGTTTCAGTCTATAAAGAAGGAGGTTTTGTTTTAACCGTTCAAAAACATAACGGATCGGTTTATTTATATAGTTCACGTTTTGGAGAACAATCAATCAGCCATCCTGATATAAATGAATTATTTGCAGGTGAGCAAACCCATACGCTTTTGGCAGATGGAAAAATAGCTTTGGCTAAAACCTGGTATAAAAATAAAGGAAGCAAATCTTACGTAGCAATGATCAATGCAAATGGAAGTGCAGATACCAAGTTTTCCGGGAATGGATTTCTAGAGTTCGACTCCTACCTTACCGAAATCACCAGTGAGCCGGATGGTAAAATTATAGTAAGTGATTCAGTTATCTCTAGATATAATCCTGATGGAACACTTGACGGCACCTTTAAAATAGATAACGAAGGGCATTATAAGTGGGGAATTTCTGATGTGCAGACTTATGGAAACAGGCTTTTTGAATTTAGTGATAGAGGCATCACCGCCTACCTACTCAATACCGAAGACCGCAATGTAAAAGTTAACTTGTACGGCAACAGTAATCCGTATGTTAACCCCGAGTGGAACAACTGGAGTAATTTAAGAAACCGCCATTTTAATGGTTTTTATTATTCCGATTCAACGGCATCTTCCATTAATGCTTATATGAGTTACAGAACCGGAGTAAATGACAATGGGGTCGATTATGGTGGCGGTATGGCGCCTGCCGGCGTATTACGCCACAGCTCTTACTCTAATGCGCCCCGAACGATTACACTTAGCGGGCTTGTGGCTTCAAAATACTACAGCATAGAATTGTACGGAAGCCGAAATGCTTACGATGGTAACAGTACTGTGTTTAGTATTAACGGCACTTCAAAAACGGTGGCTACGTATCAAAACTTTACCAATGCAGCAGATTTTAAAAACCTTAAAGCAAATGCGCAAGGCGAAATAATTATTAACGTCAGCAGCACCGCTACTTATAACTATTTAAATGGCTTTATTATAACCGAAAGTTTTGCGGCAACAGACTTTGTAACTCAGGCAGAACTGGTAGCTGTGAATAAAGAAAAGGGGCTCACCGTAAACAGCCTGCAGGCTAAAGCATTCCCAAATCCATCGGTTAATTACTTTACGTTTCAATTACAAAGCAGCAGCAACCAGCAAGTGCAGTTAAGAATTGTTGATGCAGCCGGAAGATTGGTAGAAACTAAACAAGGTCAGTCTACCAACACAACGTTTACTTTTGGACATAAGTACAAGCCAGGCATTTATTATGTAGAAGTAGTGCAGGGAAATGATCGCAAAACAATTAAAGTGATAAAAGCCAAATAACTTTTAATTGTATTTTTTACTGCGGCGGCGCTTTCAGCGCCGCCTTTTTTATTTTCACCTGTTGTCGGTTTATGAAAGTAGCAAACATGTTTATTTTTACAGGGCATGTTGCTTAAAAGCACGTTCACTGTGGTTTTTTACACCGTCAAATCCGGCGCTAACGTTTGGTGGTTTTGAAGGTGAAACAAAAAGAGAAATGTATATGGTGTTGCCACCCGGCAGTTATCCAAAAACAATCTTTATTTCACCGTCAGGTTCTTTTAGGGAAGCAGAAGAAATGATTATTAAAATGAATTTACTTATCAAACACCTGCACCGGTTAAACGATATTATTCCATCAGGCGAACGTTTTTGTTTATCGCCTGCTTTAAATTTAAGCCGTGGTGGTAAGCTGGTTAGCCTTGCACACGAAAAAGATGACCGTTTATTAAACATATTTGATAAAATAAGTCATCAAACAAAGGGATTGTATTATGGCCGTTACGATATTAAATGCACCTCCATTGAAGACTTAAAAAAGGGTGAAAAT
>JBBSRB010000171.1:0-4301 GCA_038243445.1 Chitinophagales bacterium
AGTTCTTTACAAAGCTCTTAACTATACAGAAAAACAACTATATTTTGGAGCAGGTATTGCTTTTAACCTGGCAAGCTACCCTCATAATAACTACAAGAAAGTTTACAACCAAGGATCTATTCAAGAAAACCCAGAATATTTACCTTATGAAAAAATGTGGGCCAGTGTACACGGTAAATCCGGTTTTATTTTTAATAAAAAAATAGAAGCTGTTGCATCTGTGAAATTATTTGGATCTTTTGCAAATTTTGCATTTTTCTCCTTAAATCCATCTATGATAAGCCTTGCTGCAAATTACCGGTTTTAAATAGATCCTACCTATCTTTTGATTTGGCTTAAATAAGGGTTTCTTCAATATGCCGGAAGCCTTCATCGGCGTGCAGGCGCTGCCACAAAATTTTGTAAATTGTTTCTGCTATCGGCATGGTAGCGCCCACCTGCCTGTTAATATGTTCTATACATTTTGCGGCATTGTATCCTTCCGCCACCATGTTCATTTCCAACTGTGCCGATTGTACCGTGTAGCCTTTACCTATCATAGTACCGAAAGTACGGTTGCGACTAAAGAGAGAATAACAGGTTACCAATAAATCGCCAAGATAAACCGAAGCGGCATAATTAGGACTTTTTTTACCGGCAGTTTTATGTGGCACCAGGTGCTCGCCAACAACCATGTGCTGCGCGCCGGCTTTGCGTAAAAAACCGGCCATTTCATCGGCGCTGTTTGCAATATAAACGCTTAAAAAATTATCGCCATACTCCAGACCATGTGCAATGCCCGCGCCTAATGCATAAATGTTTTTAAGCACTGCTGCATATTGTACGCCTAAAATATCATTATTAATAATGGTATTAATGTAGGGCGTTTTAAAGTAACTGCTAATGGTTTCGGTGAACGCTTCATCAACACCCGAAAAAGTTAAATACGAAAGTTTTTCGGCTGCTACTTCCTCGGCATGGCAGGGACCAAGCAAAGCGAAATAATTTTGTAACGGAACGTCAAATTGCTGGTGCAGGTAATCGTTTAATAAAATATCTGCCTCCGGTACAATGCCTTTAATGGCAGATATTATTTTTTTGTTTTTGAGCGCTGTTTTATCAACATGCTGCAACACTTCTTTTATATAGGCAGAAGGCACTACAAGGAGCAAAACATCAGAATCATTTATTACTTTATCTAAATCATCGGATACAGATATGCACGAAGTATCGAGATAAGCCGAAGGTAAATACTGAGGATTGTGCTTTCGTTTTTGGATGTAATCAATATTTTTTTGATTGCGCACCCACCAGTTAATGTGCTGCCCGTTATCGGTTAATATCTTTACCAAAGCGGTAGCCCAGCTACCACTGCCAATTACGCCAAATTTTAAAAGTTGCGCCATAGAAACGTATGCAGCAAATGTAGGGGAAAAGCATGTTATAATACAGGACGTAAAGTTCTACAAAACAGGAATCAGGTCTGCGCCTTCTAAAGTGGTTTTAAGTAGCCACTACCTCAATATAAACAATCGAACTTAATAATATTGCTTTAATATATTAATTATGAATTAAGTGAAACAAAGCAAAACATATAGATTTAAACTACGGTTTACTTTTAATTAAATATTTATGGGTACAACAAATACTGCCGGCGAAGTTTTTTATATGCTGTCAGTTCCGGCTCCCATCCGACCCGCATGGTTGTTTCCGGTACATCATCAATTATTTGTTGCCTGAAATCTCCCCGCCCAATCTGAATTTCAATATTATTCATCTGGTTGCTGAATTTAGATTCGAAAAACTTTTCTTTGTGCGGATGCATTTTATAAAGTTCCCGGATCCAATCAAAATTAATTTGCTTGCGCTTTCTTAATATTTCTGTATCGTAATTACGTAAGTCAATCCCATAGCATATTTCATTCATAAAGATGGGCGTTTCGGCCATGCCTTTAATACCTGTTGGCGTATATTTAAAATCGTAAATTCCTTTATATTCAGGGCTTCCTAAAACAGTAAAAGGATAGTAAGTACCTCTTCCATGATTTACATAAACTCCTTCAAACATACAAACGCTGGGATACAACAAAATTGCCTGCTCTGTATTTAAATTAGGCGAAGGACTTACCGGTAACACATAGCGCATATCATGTGTGTAATTAGCCACCGGAATTATTTTTATATCTGCTTTTACTTTATTGGTCAGCCAGCCTTCACCATTAGCCATTAAGGCAAATTCACCCACGGTTAAACCATGCGCCATCGGAATGGGGAACATGCCAATACCAGATTTATATTTCATGTCTAAAACAGGTCCATCAACTAAATACCCGTTAGGATTGGGGCGGTCTAAAATTAAAAGGGGCTTTTTAAATGCTTCACAGGCTTCCATTAAGCGAGCCAGCGCATTAATGTTGGTATAAAATCGTACGCCTACATCCTGCAGATCATAAATTAAAATGTCTACATCCTGCAAATCTTCTTTACTGGGTTTATTTTTTTTGCCATATAAAGAAATGATGGGGATGCCGGTGCGTTCATCAATGGCATCGCTCAAATGTGCGCCGGCACTTGCATCGCCTCTAAAACCATGCTCCGGACCAAAAACTTTTACAATATTAATGCCCCGCTTTTGCAAGCTATCTACCAAATGAGATTTACCAATTATGGAAGTTTGATTGGCTAATACGGCTACTCTTTTGCCCTTCAATAAGGGTAGGTACAAATGGGTTTGATCGGCACCGGTTTTTATATTTTCGCCAAAAGCAATTGTATTGCTTTGCTGGAGTTTGGGCGAACAAAAGCAAAGAAAAAAACCCAAAGAAAAAAATAAAACACGGTTCATATTTTTAGTATAAAAAGTATTTTAAATTCAAGCCTTATTTCTCAAACAACTTATCTTTTGGCACCACCGTTACTTTAGTACCGCTTTTTAAAGTTTTGCTAACCGCATTGTACGGTGCGGCCACAATTTCTTCACCGCCTTTTAAGCCGGTTATAATTTCTATGTAATTAATATCCTGAATACCGGTGGTTACTACCCTTTTTTCAACCTTTCCTTCGGCATTTAATACAAACACCACTTCTTCCAATTCATCCGAAGCTATAGCCACTTCCTCTTCTTCACTTTCGTCTTTCTTTTTCTCTGCTTCTTTCTTTTTCTGATCCAAGTTTTGATCGCTGCCTTTTACACGTGCGGCCACTGAGGTAATAGGTATAGCAACTACGTTTTCTTTCTTTTTTGTTTTAATATCGGCACTTGCATTCATACCCGGACGAAAAGGAAATTTCTTTGGCTTTGCCGGATCATATAAATCGGAGTACGAGGTTGGATCTAAACGTATATGCACTTCGTAATTGGTTACATCGTTACCCGCCGCCCCGGCCCCTTTTGTAGAAGATGCGATTTGTGTAACCACGCCTTTAAACTTGCGGTTGTTGTACGCATCTACTTCTACATCGGCTTCGTCGCCAATGCTCACTTTTACCACATCGTTTTCGCCAACATCTACACGTACTTCCATGCTGCCCAAATCGGCCACCCGCATCATTTCGGTGCCTGCCATTTGCGCCGTACCTACAACGCGTTCGCCTTTTTTTACATTCAGCATAGATATTACTCCGCTCATAGGTGCTGTAATTGTGGCCCTGCCTAAATTTTTATTGGCTTGCTGCAATTGTGTGCGGGTGCTTTGCACGCCGGCCTGCAAACCGCGTATGTTTTGCTGCGCGGCATTGTATTGCGCTTGCGAAGAACGCATTTTCACTTCTACCTGCTCCAGCTCGGCTTTTGAAATAACTTTTTGGTCAAACAATTCTTTGTTGCGGTTATACGCCACTTTATCCTGTGCCAGTTGCGCCCGAAGCGCTTCAATAGAGGCAGAGCTGTTGGCCACCGTTGCCTGCGATTGCGCTACCTGGGCTGCAGCCTGGTCGCGCTGCGATGAATAAATATCGGCATAAATGCGGGCCAGCACTTGTCCTTTGGTAACGCTGTCACCTTCCTGCACGGTCAACTCGGTAATTTCGCCCGATATGTCAGGACTAACCTTTACTTCTATTTCAGGATAAATTTTTCCGCTGGCATTTACGGTTTCAACAATGGTGCGTTTAGCGGCTTTTTCAATAGCTACTTTTACGCCTGTGTCCGACGGGCCGGCGGCAAGTTTTACCACAATTAAAATCAGCAATATGGCGCCTATACTAATTAATATCCATTTCAATGTCTTATTCATATACGTTTACTGTTTTCCGTTTTTTTAAGTTTACGAGTTTGCAAGTTTACTGGTTCGCAAGTTGGGTCGTTTAAATTTGTTGTGTAC
>JBBSRB010000172.1:0-4275 GCA_038243445.1 Chitinophagales bacterium
GAAAACCGGGGATGAATAATGAAGAAATTAGAGATAACATTGTAATTGTAAACGACATGATCAACTTTCATTCCTCATCTTTCATGAAATTTAAAATTAATTAATGGCCTTTACAGTAAATTTTGTAAGGGCGCAAATAACCAACTATGATACATTTTGATCTTCCGAAAGAGCAATCATCTATAATAAAGGTAATAGGCATTGGCGGCGGCGGCTCCAACGCGGTTAACCACATGTACAGCCAAAATATAGAGGGAGTAAACTTCATTATTTGCAATACCGATGCGCAGTCAATAGCACAAAGCAATGTGCCTAACAAAGTACAGCTGGGCCCGCACCTTACACAAGGGCTGGGCGCCGGTGCCAACCCCGAAATTGGGCGGCAAGCCACCGAAGAAAGCCTGGAAGAACTGCGCGGCATGCTGGAAGTAAATACCAAAATGGCCTTTGTTACAGCGGGCATGGGCGGTGGAACCGGAACGGGCGGCGCGCCCATAATTTCTAAAATTTGTAAAGATTTGGGCATTTTAACTGTGGGTATTGTAACTACGCCTTTTGCCTACGAAGGAAAAAAGCGCCAGATGCAGGCCGAAGAAGGCATCAAAAACTTAAAGCAATATGTAGATACGTTGCTGGTTATATCGAACGACAAGCTGCGCCATCAATTTGGTAACTTAAAAATGCGTGATGCCTTTGCAAAAGCCGATAACGTGCTGGCTACTGCAGCCAAGTGTATTACCGATGTAATTAACAGCACCGGCCAAATAAACGTTGACTTTGCCGACGTGTGTACCGTAATGAAAAATGGTGGCGTAGCTATTTTAGGTAATGCAGCCTGCGAAGGAGAAGACCGGGCGCAGCGAGCGATTGAAGAAGCACTTAACTCGCCGCTCCTGAACGACAATGATATTTCAGGCGCAAAATGGATTTTGATAAACATCAATTCATCCGAAGGTGATCATGAGTTTACGATGGATGAAGTAGAAGTTATTCAGAATTATTTATTAAGTCATGCCGGCGAAAACACCGATGTAATTTTAGGACTTGGCTACGATAATTCGTTGGACAACAAGTTGGGCATAACTTTAATTGCTACTGGATTTGAGCACAAAGATCCTTTTACAAAAAAAGAAGCGCCAAAAGCAGAGCAAAAAACAGAAGACAAGATTGTAATGACGCTTGGTGGCGAACCTGTAAAGATCAAAGCAGAAGCGCCATTGCAAGCCGCCGACCCGCTGGCACCAACATTGGTGGATGACACAAACCCGCCGCAAAAAGAGGAAAGCCCTATTGATCTTCCTTACATGCAAAGCCCGGTGCAGCAGCCTGAGGAAAAAGAAGAGCCGGTTCACCTGCAATTAACAATGAAAGAAGAAACAGAGCTTGAAAAAGAAAAAAGAGAGCTGGAGTTGAAAAAGCAACAATTAAATGATAAATTTGAGCAGTTGCGCCAGAATATATTAGGCGCTTCCAATACACAACAAACCACGTCAAACTCATTCCCGCCGTCTGCAGCGTCGGGAGGTTATCTGGCCAGACCATCCAATATTTACGCAGAGTCAAAAGGAGAAGTATCTACTTCTAATTCTGTTGAGAAACCGGTTTCGGCACCTGATGCAAAAAGCGAAGAGCAAGAATCTTTCGATATGCAACTGGTGATACGAAGCGACAATTCCGCGGCGGATGTGCCAATGGCCACGCAAGCTCAAACCGGTTCAAACACTCAGGCAGAGGATTCCCCTTCCGGGAACGATGCCGAGGAAGAAAAAAGAAAGGCAGCAGATAGACTACAGAAATTACGTAACCTGTCGTTTAACATTAATGCCGCTGACCCGAACAATGAGCTTGAAGCAGTGCCGGCTTACATTCGCCGCAATATGGAATTACACAACAATTCTTCCTCGGTAGAAAATTTTTACAGCAATTACAGCGTTAACCCCGACGAGCAAAACGGCGGTAACATCAGCACTATAAATACCTTTTTAGACGGTAAAAAACCCGACTAAACCTTTGTTTCAATAACAGCCATCAGGCTATTGTTTTTAGTTGTTCCCCCACCCGTTGCGGTGGGGGTTTTTTGTGTTGATTGGCTGATTTAGAGAATTGGTTCACTAACCCCTTTTTTGAAGGTTTTAGATGATGAATTGAATGCATCATTCAACCAACTTTCATAGAATATCATTGTGGGTTTAATAAGGAAGTAGCTCCGCTCTTTTTAATCTTTTACTGGTAAAGATTTATGGCGAAAGATTATGGCGCAACTACCCCTTTTTTGGATGTTTTCGAATGGCAGGCATTAATCTCATAACATGATTTGTACCCTTTTTGAAAGGTTTTGAATCAACTCTATTTTTACATGTTTTGGAAGATAAGTGGCACCGTTTTCTAAAGGTTTTTGCGGACGGTACACCATCTCATCTGGTCAGCAATAACAAAAAAAGCGCCTGCATTGCTGCAAGCGCTTTTATAAAGAAAAGCAAACGACTTAAAACTCTTTTTTCTCACCAACTGCTTTACCGTCGGCATCTAATTCAATAACATCGTAACCCAGTTTTTTTATACTTTCCAGTATTTTGGCTTTATCGCCTACTAAAAGAATGTTCATTTTTTCGGGTTGAACGTATTTTTTTGTGATCTTATCAATTTCGGCCTTAGTCATTTCTTTTAAGATCTTGTTTTGCTGCTCTACATAATTTGCAGGCAAGTTATAATCTAAAATACGACCAATAAACGCAGCCTTTTGACCTCCGGTTTCGTAGCGCAACGCATCCCGCTGACCAATGGCGCTTTTCATAAACGTCAGTTCGTCTTTTGTAATACCATTGGCAGTGTAATTTTTCAGTTCTTTCATTATTTCAACCAGTGCGCTGTCGGTGGCATCGGCCCTAATGCCCGAACTGAATTCAAATGCACCACCATATTCATTGGCTCTAAACCCGCTGCCGGCGCCATATGTCCAGCCTTTATCTTCGCGCAAATTCAAGTTCAAACGGCTGTTGAAATCGCCACCCAATACGTAATTGGCAAGGTTTGTTTTGTAATAATCTCCTGTTGCATCGTACTTTAAAGGCATCGTGTAGCCCATTCTAAATTCGCTTTGTGCGCCTTTTGGAATATCTACAATAAACACTTTTGTTTTATCAACCGGAGGAGCGGCAATAATCTTTGGAAGCGTAATTTTCTTCTTTGGCAACCTGTTTAAGAACTGGAGTTTTGGTAGCACTTCGGCTTGTTTTATATCGCCTACAACTACAACCTTTGTACCCATTGATGTCATGTAATTATTATAATAATTTTCAACATCCTGCAGCGTAATGTTTTTTACCGTTTCTTCTGTACCTGATTCAGAAATACCAAGTATATGATTTGGCCCGTAATTCAGCTTTGCAAAAACAGCATTTGCAACCGCAGCCGGTTGTGCTTTTTGAGCTTTAAAGCCCTGCATTGTTTGCTGCTTCAGGCGGTTAAAATCTTCTTCGGTAAACTTGGGGTTAAACATGCGCTCCTGCAAAAAGGCAAGGGTTTTATCGAGGTTTTTCTTTAACGATTGCACGCTGAACGTAACACCATCCAGCCCGCTGAATACACCAATAGAGCTACCCAGTTTCTGCAACTCTAAAGCAAGTTCTTCGGCCGTATAATTTTTAGTGTCTTCGCCCATCATATCGGTAAACAAATTGGCTACACCTGCTTTTGATAAATCGTTTGCCGATGCTAAATGGCCACCGGGAATTGTTACTGTTAAGGTAACTGTTGGAATTTCGCTGTTTTCGGCACCAATAACACGGGCACCGTTTGGCAGATCTTTTCTCCAGAAAAGAGGTACTTTCACGGTGGGGTTGGCACCATTACCGGGCATTTTGCTGCGGTCAAAATCCTGCGGTTTTTTGTAGGTTAATCCAGCATAACCATAATCGGGCGCTGTATATTGAGATGAATCTATTTTGAAATTATCAGCAGCGGCAACAATGCTTTCCTGCCCTTTGGGAACTACGCTTAATACAACAGCACCTTTATTTTTTATGTATTTATTATAAGCAGCCATTACATCTGCTTTTGTAAGCGATGTATATAATTTTAAAAGATCGCCAATTTGATTTGCATTGCCGGTAAAGGTTTCAAAAGCTGCTAACTGCGATACTTTGCCAGCTACGCTTTGTAATCCGTTAATTAATTGAGCCTCGCGGCTGCCCTTAAATGTAGCAATGTCGTTATCGGTTACGCCCTGCTTTTCAAACGTGTCTAAAGAGGCACGAAAAAGTTTTTCCATATCGC
>JBBSRB010000173.1:0-4252 GCA_038243445.1 Chitinophagales bacterium
AAAGTTCAGTTAGTTTGCTGCCATTAATTTTATAGAAAAAAAATACTGTCCACCTTTAGCACCCCGTATGTTTAAAAAGTTACTAAAATCGCTTCACGACAAGTATAAAAGAATAATCAACAGTATTGCTTTTTTACCAGCTCTTATTTCCGTTGGTTTTTTGCTGCTGGCTATACTGATGCTTGAAATTGATTTTTCAGAAGCAGGAAAAGAACTGAAGGCGAGCTTAAGCTGGTTAAGCCTGCGCGATGCCAGCACAGCCCGATCTATTCTTACAACTATTTCAGGAGGTACTATCTCGCTTACGGTATTCAGCTTTTCTATGGTAATGATTTTGTTGAACCAGGCTGCGTCGCAAATGAGCAACCGAATGCTCGAAAGCATGATTGGAAACCGGTTTCAGCAAATAATTTTGGGCTTTTATATTGGTACTATTGTGTACTCCCTTTTCTTACTAAGCACTATTCGCGATATTACTTCCGGCATTTCTGTTCCCGCCTTAAGTATCTACCTGTTGTTGTTATTTACAGTGATAGATATTTTTCTATTTATTTATTTTTTACATTATGTAACTCAGTCGGTAAAGTTTGAAACAATAATAGAGCGCACACACAAACAAACATTGAAATCGCTTCAAAAATGGTGCGCCAAGGAAAGCAAAGGCGTGTTTAACCCCGGGGAAAAGGAGAAACAAACAATCTACATGCCTTCTTCCGACTATTATCAGGGCGTAAATAATTCGTTACTTATAAACTTTGCCGAAAAAAATAAATTGTTTATTGAAATGCTTCATTTTCCGGGAGCTTATGTATTAAAAGGAAGTCCGCTTCTACTCTTGTCTGGCCCTAAAAAAATGGGAAAGAAGGAGATTGATGAATTAATGATTGCAGTTGATTTTTTTGGTGGACAACCCATTGATAAAATTCCCTACTACGGCTATCACCAACTGGCAGAAGTGGCTATAAAAGCATTAAGTCCGGGTATAAACGATCCGGAAACAGCCGTACTCAGCATTCATGCGTTGGCAGACCTTTTCAGGTTCCGGTTATCAAACATTTTGCCCCATGTTTTGATGGATGAACAGGGAGTAGCCCGGGTAGCACTCCACGAATTATCGTTTGATGAATTATTTGTTGAATGTTTTTATCCTATATGGGAATACGGTAAAAAAGATCGGTACATTCAAAACGCCCTTTTGCACATGATGGAACAATTGATTGCCTGCGACGTTCAAAAAGAAAATGCACAAACGTTGCAACATTTCAGGGCCGAGGTGCAAGCCGAAAAACATCGGAATGCGAAATAAAGTGAGCCTTATACATTAAGGGCATCAGACAACTGTCTTCTCTGTTAAATCAAAAATGGTATAGTTCATCGTTATTTTATTTGGCGGAATAGCTTTAGATGTGAATTTTCATTTAATAATAAAAGAATTGCACAACAAAAAAGAGCGTAAAACTTTATTAAGATTGATCCATTCAGAAAGCCTTTTAGTTGTTTTTCTTTTCTTTCATATAAACGGCTTCAAAAACAGCCAGTGGGGCCCGTCGGGCTTTATTTAAAGAAAGAGTGTCGTTAACAATCGTATAGTTATCAGCCAACTGCAAGGCTTCCATAAACCCTTTTTCGTAGGTTACGCCTGCGCATGCTTTTAAGGTGTTACCCATATTTGAAATGCGAATCCGGTTTCCGGCAATCAATTCATACTTGCCAAAAAATGCATTGCAACCAGTGTGACCTTTAATGCTGCTATCGGTAGGAAACAGCGTAAAATAAGCTTCTCTTTCAGCGTCGGCACTCATCGTTATCTGTTGGCCTTCCAATGTAATTAGCTTCCAATATTTGCCTGTTACCTCTGTGTTCATATCATTACTGTTTGTACCGCCCTTGTTTGTTTTGCTTCCAACGCACGCGCCCAGGCTTGCTGTAATTATTAAAATAGAAAGGAGTTGTTTTTTCATGGTGAGCTGTTTTAAATTTTAGTAGAAATTCTTTATCTTTTCCTACGGTTTAAGTCATAGACGTGTTTTAAAAAATTTTAAAGGGGTATTTTACAAAGTTTCAGCTTTTTATAAAGTTATTAACATATTCAAATAGTACGCCAGCTGTTAACACCGGTTATTAAATGGATGCTTCTCTTTTGGTTGAAATCAAATAGAAAAAACATTTTTTAAAAGCAGATTTAAAACTCTCATTTTAAAATTTATTATAGTTATTGCTTCTTTTCTACTTTGATGATTGGATATTTTTCTAAGCAACACCCTTTTTTGCTTGTTTTTTACCAGGCGACAGTAATCTGTTCATTAAAGTAACAAAGAAATAAAGAACAAAAGCGACGCTTAAATCCGATAGTTTTAACGGTACGGTTTTCGTGCATTTAGTTTTCAATTTGTCTGTATGAACAACTTTTATAAGGTGGCAAAAACAGTCGGTTTGAAAAAAAAGAAGATGAAAAAAGCAAAACAATCAATCCATTTACAAACATGCTAGAAATGGTAAACTGGCAGGCAATAGGCCTCTTTATAAAAGAATGGTATTGGCTACCGGTGCTACTGGTTTATGTAGGAATTATTATTACAATCTTAAGTGAAAACCGAAATCCCAGTAAATCGTTAGCTTATATTTTGGTGTTTGTTTTTTTACCAGTTATCGGTTTAATAGTATATTATTTGGTGGGTAGAAAACCAGTGTTTAAAAAGCTGATGTTTAAAAAAAAGAGTAAGGTAGACCGACAGAAAATGCAGGAATTCTATCAGCATTTAAAACCACAAATGCAAGAACGGTTACAGCTTTTAGAAGAAGAAATTGGCGATATGTCGTACCCTTTTCGGTATCTTTTTTATCAAAAGCAGTCGTTAATCAGCTCCGGCAATTCAGTTACTTTACTTAACAATGGCGAAGAAAAATTTCCTGCGCTGTTTAAAGAACTCGAAGGTGCCACGTCGCATATTTATGTAGAGTATTACATCTTCTCTGCCGATGACGTAGGCAACCGAATTACCGATATTCTAATTCACAAAAAATCACAAGGCGTAGAAGTTCGGGTGATTGTAGATGCTGTTGGTTCCAGCCGCATAAAAAACATTCCAAAAAGGCTCTTAGAAGCCGGCATTCCATTTTTAAAAACAATGCCGGTGGCCTTTACTTCTTTGGCAAACAGCAATTACCGCAACCATCGAAAAATAGTAATTATTGATGGTAACATTGGTTTTATTGGTGGCATAAATGCAGATGACCGGTATTGGAACAATGGCAAACACAAATTGTATTGGCGCGATACAGCCGTGCAAATTGAAGGTCCTGCCGTAAAACTATTACAGGTGCAGTTTATTTTAAGCTGGTTTTTTTCTGGTGGGAAAGACGATTTTGGCGACATCGTCCGTTATTTCAAAAAAGGTACAAAAGGCAACGGAAACGCTATTATTTCTTTTGCGGCAAGCGGACCAAATTCTCCCATGTCTTATGTAATGGAAACCATTTTGCTCGCCATCAGCCAGGCAAAAAAAAGCATTCGCATTTGCACGCCCTACTTAATTCCCCCCGATCAGTTAACCTCGGTGCTCCAAATTGCCGCCGCTAATGGCATTAGGGTCGAATTAATTCTGCCCGAAAAATCAGATTCTTTCATTGTGCAACATGCTTCATTTTCGTTTATTAAGCCGCTCCTCGAAAGGGGTATTTCCGTCTATCTATATCAAAAAGGATTTATACATTCCAAAACAATTTCTATAGATAGCAGCCTTGCTTTTGTGGGCACTGTAAATATGGATACCCGCAGTTTTTACCTCAATTTCGAAATCAATTCCTTAATTTATGAACCTGCACTTTGCACCGCCCTTGAAGAAAGCTTCGAGCAAGATAAAAAGGACAGTAGATTGGTAACACTTCACGATTGGCAAAGCCGCCCGGCACTTCAACGCGGCTTCGATTCAGTTTGCCGTTTGGTTGCACCGTTGTTATAATAAGTACAGGGCGTTCCCCTGCGGGTCGGGCTATTCGCTGCAAGTCCGCGCCAATAGAGGCTATTGGCTTGCGGGCTTTTCGCTTCTATCCCTAACGCTTTAGGTTTCCTCAATCAATGAGGTGCTTTATATATAAACTCGACAACCTTCCAAACACAAAAAAATGGGTTACAAGTTTTTAACTCGTAACCCATCCATTTTATCTGCTCCCCCTTCAGGACTTGAACCTGAGACCCTCTGATTAACAGTCAGATGCTCTAACCAACTGAGCTAAGGAGGAATACTTCCCT
>JBBSRB010000174.1:0-4129 GCA_038243445.1 Chitinophagales bacterium
ATAAAACCGATCCATCGCGCGGTTATTGCCAGGGCGTAATTAGTCCAAAGCTGGGTAAACTACGAACGCATTTTAAAGAATATTTAAAGCCGAAAGAATCGTCTGTTGCCTAATTCGCGCACCCCTTTTTTAAAGGTTTTTGCATGTTTCATGTTTTTTTATTTACGATAAAAAGAAGGATAGGATCGTTTTAAAGAAATCTTACAAAAAGTTTAGCCAGGTTATAGAAAGAAGGTTTGATATGGAGCAGAGAGTCGCAGGTTATAATGCCTCAATCTATAATTACTAACCAGAGTAAAAGAAAAAAACATTGAAAAAAGGGTTGTTATTCTTAATTTATTTACAGTTGTTGTAGCCATTGCGCCGTTTTGGTAACCATCAAACACCGGCAGATCAATATCAAACAAGGCCACATCGGGCAGGCCAGCAGTATCAATCTTTTCTATAAAAAAACCTTTAGAAAAGGGGTGTTATCAAATAAATATTTTTTCAGCTTCGCTTAAATACGCTTCGTCAATTACAGCTCCAAGTCCCGGTGTGTTGGGTACTTCTACCACGCCGTTTGCAGCGTACACTATTCCGCCAATTACAGGGTCCTGGGTAAACATTAATGGCGTATCAAAATCGCAGTGCTGAATGGCGTTGTTTGCAAGGGCTAAATGCGCGCCCGCCGTCATGCCCAGCCTGCTTTCCATAAAACCGCCCACCTGAAGGTGCATGCCTGCTGCTTCTGCTAAAACAGCTATTTTTAAACCTTTAAAAATTCCACCAGATTTACCGAGTTTAATGTTGATCATAGAGCAGGCGTTTAACTTTATTAATCGTTCTGCGTCCCATTCATCGCCACAACTTTCATCAGCCATAATAGGTATAGGGGAAGCGGCTGAAACAATACTCAATTCCATAAAACGCTGTCGCGAAATTGGTTCTTCGCAATGTTCAATGTTATAAGGCGCCAAGGCTTTTAATACAGCAATGGCATTTTCAGGCGTGCTCCAGCCTTGGTTGGCATCTATGCGGAGTGGATGTTCATTGCCAATTCCTTCCCGAATGGCAGCTATGCGCGCCACATCTTTCTCCAACGTTTGGCCAAGTTTTACTTTAATAGCTGGAAATCCTTGTTGCTGAAACTGAATAGCATCCCTTTTCATTTTTTGCGGATCGCCAATGCTTACCGTCATATCGGTTTGCAAGGTTTTGTTGTTTTCGCCACCCAAAAACTTATAAAGCGGCACGCCTGCATGCTGTGCGGCAATATCGTGCAGCGCAATATCAAAAGCGCTTTTAATGCTGCTGTTGCCCCAAATTACGCCGTCCAGTACCGCAAGGCAATCTTCTATTTCCACAGCGTTTTTTCCCTTTAAAACCTTTGCAAAGTATTGCCCAACTATAAAACAAGTGTCAATGCTTTCGCCGTTAATGGTCATGTAGGGGCTGCACTCACCATAGCCGGCACAACCATCGGCCGTGCGAATAATAACTACAATGTTTTGAACATTATCTATCGGGCCAAGAGATATTACAAAAGGCTCTTTTAATGGAATGAAAAGTTTGTAAATTTCTACCGATTGTATGGTGGCGCCGTGCATAACATAAAGTTTATTTATAAAGATAAAAGTTCCCGTTTTGAATTAGGCAGGAAAAAGTACAAAGAGATTAAAACACGTAAAAAAGGGGGCCTTTATAAAACGTTTGTACAGGTGTTAAAAGGAAAGTGCAAACTCTTTTAAATCCAACAACAACTAATCAAACAATATACGAACACCGCCATTTAAAAGCAGCACTTGTGGCGTGTTGTTGTTGTATAAATACGGCGATGGATAATCAGAGGCGGGAAGCCAGGTTTTCACTTCTCCATATAAAAAAAATGCTGCTGCAAGCCTTGTTTCAGCGCCTAAAGACACATCGAACGTAAGCCGCCGAAAACGCCCTGAGCCCTCAATTGCTTGTTGCGGAATTGCGTACACTGCTGTATCTATCTTAATGGAAAAAATATTTTCTACCCTGCCGGTTAGCAGCCCAAAGCCGGCGGTTGCATACACGTTAACACTTTCTTCGTTGTTATAAGCTCCTTTAAAAAAATGTTTCCAACCTAATGATAATTGACGATATCCAAGTGTGGAAGTACTGTTGTAAGAAAGTGGCGCAGTGCCGCCGGCAACATCTTTCGCCATTGCTATCAACGTGTTTTTGTAGTTGCCCCGAACATGATAACCCCCGGACGCGTAAAGAGTTTCGGTTTTCGTTAAATGAAAATTAGCCTGTATTGATTGACCTATAGTTGTAAAGGATTGGCCTTTTGTAAAGTTGCGTAAAACAGAAGCATCGGTAAGTACCGAAGCTGCTGGCTGTGCTTGCAGTTTTGCAAAAACAATCAATAATAAAACAAAAATGACAGCAGGTTTTTTCAAATTAAAAAAGAGAATAGGCCTAAAGATAACATGGAGTAAAGTATTAGGTTGATACTTGGAAAATGTGTTTACTAATTGAAATTAATTTAATGCACATTTCGAAAATAAAATTTTGGTTGCAGTAGTTGGAACCTGTAAAAAAGGTATGTACTGATTAAAAAGCCATCACGCCGTAAACGTGATGGCTTTTTTATTCAGTACCAAAAATTTACTTTCTAATGTTTAATTCTTTAATAAGGTGCGGTGCGCCGCCCAACTTATCTATGCACCAAAGCACGTATCGGATGTCGACATTGATAGTGCGGTTTAAATCTTTATCAAACGCCAGCTTGTGGCTAAGGGCTTCGTAGTTGCCATCAAAGGCCAAACCAATTAATTCGCCATTGCCGTTCATTACCGGCGAGCCCGAGTTGCCGCCGGTAATATCGTTGCTGGTAATAAAGCCAACAACCAAATCGCCGGTGCGTGCATCTTTATATTGTCCAAAATCTTTTTTACGAGCCAACTCTACATACTTCGCAGGCAAATCAAATTCGTAATCGCCTGGTTTATATTTTTCCAAAACACCTTTCATGGTAGTTACATAATCGTACGATACGGCATCACGCGGTTCGTATCCATCTACTTTACCATAACTTACCCGCATTGTAAACGTTGCATCGGGGTACATAATTTTATTGGGGCTTTGCTCCATAATGCCTTTTAAGTAAAGCCTTCCTGCCTCGTTATTTTTTGCTGTAAACTGTTGAAAAAGGGGTAGGTATTTTCCCTGCCAGTTTCTTAAGTAAGAGTTTGCCAAATTATAGGCAAGGTCTTGTTGTAAGAGAGTTGCATCTGGGTTGCGTACAAATTGGGCCCATTTGCTTTCGTTCAGCAACGCCGTTTCTTTAAAAATAGCTTCGGCATAATTTTCATAAGTGCTTGCTTTATCTAACGAACCATATTCGTTTTTAATGGTCGCATACAAGCCATTTGGTTGCTGCTCTTTTGGAACTTCGTTGTAATACATTTGGATTACGGCTGCTAATATCTTTTGATCGGACTTGCTGTTGTGCGCTGCTATAAAGTTTTTACGGGCTGCAGTGGCTGCATCAATTGCTTTTTTGATATCGGCTTGAGAGGAGCCGGGTTTTACCATGGTATTTTCTACCTGCTGTAAAGAGGCTGCAAAGGCCATCAGCGGCGAACCTAAAATGCCTTCGTTTATATAAACGCGGTGCAGTGCATACGGCCGCCATGCATTGTACGCTTCATCTAAATCAGTAAAAAGGCTTTTGTATTCGGGTTTAGATGCAGCCCATTTTCCAAATGCGTCTTCACTTTTTCTTTTTTGGCCGTACACATCGTACTTCAACAATTGCTTTGTTTCGCCATCGTAAAATTTCCAGTAATTAGCAATGCCTGCGTAGTCGCTGGCCAACTGTAATTTTACTGCCGGATCGCGCTTCATTTCTTCAAACATGTACTTCAGGCGCATATCACGCAGCTTTACCAACGTTGGATTATTTATGTCTGTAGCTAGCTTAATTCCCAGTGAAGTCTCGTAGCGGTTGGTGCTGCCAGGATAGCCGTAGATCATCGCAAAGTCACCCTTTTTTACACCTTTTATAGATACGGGTAAAAAATACTTAGGCTTGAGTGGCGTGTTAGATGTGCTGTACGCTGCAGGTTGGCTGTTGTTGGCATACACCCGGAAAACCGAAAAGTCGCCGGTATGG
>JBBSRB010000175.1:0-4020 GCA_038243445.1 Chitinophagales bacterium
TATAAAGATTATAAAACCGCTTGTTCACTCTTACATGAAATGGACGTATGCGCTGGAAGCAAGCCGCAACGAAACAATCAATATGTTTTCTTCTGATTCGGTTTATTTTGCTACAGCCCGCTATAAATACGAAGAGGCAGATGCCTGGGCGGGATGGAACATAAATGGCGATGAACTTTCGGATAAAAACGACCCGGAACGTTTGAACTATCTGGTAGGCTTACGGCTTTTAAATAAAAAATTTCATTACCGACCCGAAAATCATTGGGGTAAATTCTTCTACCGTTATTCCGATTTTACGGCTGTATTGGGTGCTCTTTCTATTTTTAAACAAAACTTTTATAAAACTCAATACATTTATGGTTTTGGACGAAACGAAGACGTACCCGTTGGCCTCGATTTTTCGCTTACCGGCGGTTGGACCAAAAAAGCAGATCGTAGAAGGCCTTATTTGGGACTTGATTATCAGCGATATTACTTTACACCGCGCGAGCATTATGTGCATTTTACGCTGCGTTCGGGAGCCTACTTATATAAAAAGAAGTTTGAAGATGTGGATTTGCTTGCCGGTCTTGAATATTTTAGCCGGCTACAACAAATAAGTAAACGCTGGAAGCAGCGCACTTTTATAAACGCCAGCATTGGCCGCCAGATTGGCTACCGCTTAAACGATCCGCTGCTTCTGGAAAGCAAATATGGTTTGGAAGGATTTCGAAACGACGATGTAGGCGGTAACCTTCGGGCAACAGCAAAAGCCGAAACCGTTTTTTACAGTCCATGGGCTCCGCTTTTATTTAAAATTGCACCATTTGCTTTTGGTAGCACCACCATTTTTCAGGTTGCCGAAGAAGGCACCGAAAAACGAAAGGTTTATTCGGCACTTGGCGGTGGACTTAGAACCAGAAACGAAAGCCTGATATTTGGAACCATAGAATTAAGAGCCATGTATTTTACCCGTCCTACTTTTTATAACGAACGTTGGCGCATCGAATTCAATACAAACATCCGGTTTGCTTACAACAAGCAGTTTATAAAACGACCGGAAATTGTGGATGTAAATTAGACGACTTATTTTTAGGAATTCCTTTTTTCAAATCCAGATTCTTCTATCAATTTAAAAGAACTCTATGCTCCCAACCTTAAACTTTAAACTAAGCCTTAAAATCCTTATTTTTGCGGCTCAAATTTGCAGCCTTGGCTACTAAATTCACAAAAGAAACGTATTTATATTGGTACGAACTGATGCAGGTCATTCGTCAGTTTGAGTTGATGTCCGAAGAGAAATATAAGATGGAAGGCAAGATTCGAGGCTTTTTTCATGCTTATGTAGGGCAGGAGGCCATTGCTGCAGGCTGCATGACGGCCACCCGGCCTGAAGACCTTTTTATTACCGCTTACCGCGATCATGGCTTGGCCATTGCAAAAGGCATATCGGTAAACGCCTGTATGGCAGAACTTTACGGAAAAGCTACCGGCTGTGCCAAAGGCAAAGGTGGCAGTATGCACTTCTTTGGTAAAGAGCAGAATTTTTATGGTGGTCATGGTATTGTAGGCGCACAAATTGGAACGGGCGCCGGGCTTGCTTTTGCCGAAAAATATCGGGGTACTGATAACGTGGTGCTTTGCTTTTTTGGCGATGGAGCGGCCCGCCAGGGAATGTTGCACGAAACCTTTAACCTGGCTATGACCTGGGAACTTCCGGTGATTTTTATTTGCGAAAACAACCACTACGCAATGGGAACATCGGTTAAACGAACTTCAAACATTACGGATATTTATAAACTTGCCGATGCCTACGAAATGCCCAGCGATGTAGTAGAAGGCATGAGCGCTGAAGCCGTACACGAAAGTGTTAGTCGCGCCGTAAAAAGAGCCAGGGAAGGCGGCGGACCAACCTTGCTGGAAATAAAAACCTATCGTTATAAAGGTCACTCTATTTCTGACCCGCAAAAGTACCGTACCAAAGAAGAGGTAGAAGAATACAAGGGGAGGGACCCCATTGTTGCTCTTTTAAATACAATGAAAGAAGCCGGTTTTACAAATGATGAAGAAATTGCAGCCATTAACAAACGTGTTGATGAAGCAGTGGAAGAAAGCGTTCGCTTTGCCGAAGAATCGCCGTGGCCGGCAGACGACGAAGTATTAAAAGACGTATATGTTGATAAAGACTATCCATTTATTACCGACTAATAACTTATTAAAATTCTTTTATAAACTTTCAATTAAATGGCCGAAACTAAAACTGTAAAACGAACCACCGAACACTCTGATCCTGTTGACCGTGCCCGCAACTTTTGGGAAGAAAATAGTAAGATCATCACTATCATTGGCGCTGCTATAATTTTATTAGGTGGTGGCTACCTTGCTTATAAAAACCTGGTTCAGGAGCCAAAAGAAACAAAAGGCGCCGAAGCAATTTTTAAAGCAGAAGATTATTACCGTATGGATTCGCTGAGCCTGGCGCTCAACGGAGACGGTGCAAATCCAGGTTTTTTAAAAATTATCAGTCAATACGGCGGTACAAAAGCTGGCAACCTGGCCCATTTTTATGCCGGCTCTATTTATTTGCAAATGGGTGATGCGCCAAAAGCGCAGCAACACTTAGCTGATTTTTCAACTGACGCGGCGCAAATACAGGCGCGCGCTTACAAGCTTTTGGGCGATGCGTATGCAGAGCAGGGCAAAAATGGCGATGCATTGAACAATTATAAAAAAGCAGCCCATCATTTTGAGAACGACGAAATAGCATCTTCAGAATATTTATTTATGGCTGCTTATTTCGCCGACCGTGTAATGAAAAATCAGAAAGAAGCCATCTCCCTTTTTAAAGAATTAAAAGAAAAGTACGGCAAAACCGAAAAAGGTTTCGATGCCGATAAATACCTTGCCCAGTTGGGTGTATTTAATTAACGCATGAGTAGTATTAAAAACAGCCACAATTTTCAAAACATTGAGGGCATCCAAAACATAAAGGATGCCTTTGTTGTGCTGGTAAAAACCGAATGGAATAGCACCATTGTAGATGAACTGGAACGCGGTTGCTTAAATGTGCTTCAGCAATACGGCATCAAAACTCAAACGTTGGTAGTGCCGGGTGCCGTTGAAATTCCCTTTGCAATCAATCACTTTTGGAACACTGCCAAACGAAAAAAAAGGCCAGATGCGTTTATTGCTTTTGGTTGCGTTGTTCGCGGCGACACGCCCCATTTTGAGTACGTTTGCCAGGCAGTTACCGCAGGCATTACTACCCTTAACATCCAGCTTCCGGTGCCTGTAATTTTTGGCGTATTAACAGTTAACAACTACGAGCAGGCACACGAGCGCATTGGCGGTCTTAACGGACATAAAGGCGAGGAGGCAGCAGTAAGTGCGGCGAAGATGATTGTGCTTAGCCGCCAGCTTAATAATGAGTAACATGACGATGCAACTGTTTATTCCGTGCTTTGTAGATCAGCTTTTTCCACAAACCGCTTTTAATATGATAAAAGTATTGGAAAAGGGTGGTTGCAAAGTAACGTATAATCCAGAGCAAACCTGTTGCGGTCAGCCTGCTTTCAACGCAGGCTTTTGGGACAGTTCGAAAGAAGTGTGCGCAAAGTTTTTGGCAGACTTTAAGCCCAACCAGCCGATAGTGGCACCAAGTGCAAGCTGCGTTGGTTTTGTAAAGAATTATTACACGAAATTGTTCGATAATTCCTCGCTTCATCACGAAGCAACAGCCATCAGCCGAAATATTTTTGAGCTCTCCGATTTTTTAGTAAACCATTTACAAATTACTGATTTTGGAGCGACGTTGAAGGGCAAAGCAACTTATCACGATTCGTGCGCAGCACTACGCGAATGTGCTATTAAAAATGAACCCAGAATTTTGCTGAGCAACGTAAAAGGGTTGGAGCTTGTTGAAATGCAGGACGTAGAAACCTGCTGCGGCTTTGGCGGTACCTTTGCAGTAAAGTTCGAATCTATTTCCATAGCCATGGCCGAACAAAAGATAGAACATGCTTTAGCTACAGGCGCACA
>JBBSRB010000176.1:0-3804 GCA_038243445.1 Chitinophagales bacterium
TCGCTTATGTAATCCGCTATTCCATCAATTACAATTAGGTGTATGCCGCCAAATTTTTTACTGGCAGCTTCGCAAATGCCGGTGGTTACGGCTGCATATTCGTTTATGTCTAATTGCCGTATGTTATACGATAAAAAGAAGTCGGGGCAGGCATCTAAACCGGCACGGCGAAGGATTGACTTAACATTGTATTGGTGCTTATGCCTGGCTTGCTCTGTATCAATATGTATAACTGCTTTACGGTGCAGATTGAGCGCAACGGCTATACTTTCTAATACATCATTTATAATGCCCAATACAATTATAGAAGCGGCAATAATCCATGCTGTGAAGGCACTTTTGCCGCTTTTGCTGGCGCCGCTAATGGTAATAATATTACCCTCTGTAGCTATAATTTCATTATTGATTGTGATAACCGGTACCGGGTCTTTAATAGGCGTACTTTCTGTTATCCGGAATTGTTCATAATCAATAAGTTGGTAAGCTGAATTTTCTTTATCCGCAAAGTAATTGTTGAAGTCTGTACCGTCTGGTATGTTCACGGCCACATCTTCGCCCGGCGCTGCATCAGCAAAATAATCATTAACTTTATCTTGCTTTAGATCACTGTTGGAGGTAGTGTAGTTCATAGCTTGCTATCTCCTTTCTTTTGGTGTGTAGTTACATAAGTTGCCGCTTCTATTTCTTTTTCATTCCGGCTACTGTTCGCGTTGGATAACATCCAGGCTTCCAGCTTTTCCCGGTCAAAAAAAATGCTTTTATTATTTGGTTTTGAGTAGGGCAAAATTCCAGCGGACGTTAATTTATAAACGTAGCTTTTTGCATACCCTAAATACTGGCACCCCTGTTCAAAGGTTAATACCTTGTTGCTTAAAAAATCCATTTCATTTAATTAAAAAGTTTTGAAAATGGATAACCGGCCGATTATCGTTTGCAAGGGTGAAAGTAGATAAGAAGCCATGTACGGAAATTTGCTTTTTGTAGGGGTACGTGCATTAAAAAAGCCTGCAAATGCAGGCTGGTAAAGGGTTACATTAATTTAAAAAAAAGAGGTACGTACCGGTACAACGTACCTTTTTAAAAGCAGTTTTTCAAAGGTATTCTGCCGCCAACACTATAGTTTTTGTGTTTTTCTCTATCTTGTTTTTTCGTTGTTGCTAATGCTTTTTTAATATTAATACCATACCGGCCTTTTGAAAACTCATTCATGGTTGCCTGCCTTGTTTTTGTGTGCATAATGTACGTTCTAAAGTATAGCAATTCGCAAAAGGCGGCGCACCTTATGTCCGTTTCAAATTTTCCGGCTTCGCCTAAAGCTTTTTTTTCCGCTTTTATAAAAAAGTCAAGTATATCCGGTTCAATGAATGTAAGCGGGTCAATAAAGTTTTGAGTTTTCTTACGTTCCATCCAATCCAAAAAACTATCTGTCAAGTCCTGTTCTTCTAATGATCGTTTTCCAACGTCTGCCTTTAATGTTAATTCAAAATCTCTCATTTCGCATACCCGTTTTTTTATCCACTTTTGAAAAGCCTTACCATCTTTGGCACCATCAATTTTTTTAAGTTCCCTTTGATAAATTAACTCGAAATCTTCATCGGTTGAAGCTTGCCTACTTTGATGAAACATAGCAGGCACCTTTTCAGCTAATCTTTTTGGATCTTTTGTCGGGTTTCCGTCTTTGTCGTGCCAATAAACGCCCATTTGTTTTACTCCATCTGGCAATTTAAAAAATAATCTATACTCCATTATTGGTTGTAATTCGTCGTAAATATTACCCATTTCATTATTTTATTTACAGTTCAAAATTTAGATTGTCGGTGGCGGCTTCTTTCATTTCATTGGCGGCATCTACGTACCGGTGTGTATGCTTCATGCTGGTATGTCCTAAAAGTTTTGAGGCTGTCAACACGTCCACATCATTAAAAATTAGGTTAGTGCCAAACGAGTGGCGGCCATTGTGCCATGTAATCGCTTTGGTAATGCCTGCACGCTTAACCCATGCTTTTAAAGTTTTGTTGGCACCGTTGGCAGTAGGTAAGGCAAACGCCAAATCCTTAGCGGCTCCAGGTGTGCCTAATAGGGTAATGGCAGTAATATTCAGCGGGGTGGCTACTGTTTCGCCTGTTTTGCTTTGGGTAATAATCATTTGGCGGCTGTCAATATTTATGCTTTTCCATGTCAGGGCTTTTACATCAATCCATCTAAGCCCGGTTACACACGTAAATAAAAACGCTCTTCTTACTTCGCCACTTTCCGTTGGTGTGCCACTTAATGTTTTTAATTCAGCAAGGGTTAAAATATCCTTCCTTTTTGCCTTGCCTGTTATTTTGCGTTCCACAAAGTCCAGTACATTATCTTTCATCAGCTTTTTACGGTATGCCTGCTTTATCATTTTCTTAAACCGGTTGTAATATGACCCGGCACCTTCGCCGGTGCTGTGGGCTTCCAGGTACTCTATAAAATCTTCAATAATCAACGCGTTTAGATTGCCAAAAGTCAGATCCGCTTTTTTATCTTCTTTGAGAAAAGCGGCAAAGCGGTTTAAGGCTCCCTGCATATTGCGTTTGTCTTTTTTGGTGTAGGCATCTACATAGTTTTGCATCCATACGGTAATGATTGTTTTTTTACCGGCATCGGTTACCATGCTGTAATTATTGGCTTCCAGTTCAGCGGCCCGGCTTATCGCAATCTCATCGGCTTGCTGCATCCGTTTTTTATTTTGTTCCCTGTCGAGTAGGTTAGAAGGTTTGGCAAGTTTTAGGTGTTTTAATGTTTCAACAGTACGTTGTCCGTTGCGGTAAATATCCAGGCGAAGGGTAGTTGATCCATCGGCATTTTTACGCTTTCTAAGTATAACACTCATTTGACTTTGGTTTGATTTTCGTTTCTCTAAGGTATGAATAAAAGGAACACAATGTTACCCCGGTAACAATAGAGTAACAGAAATTGAGAAAGTAACATCAAATTAAGAGAAACGAAAAGAAAGGCGAAATGTTGAAACCCTTATTAACACTACGTTTCCGGGCATAAAAAAACCCCTTAAAAAAGGGGGTGCAGTGCCCAGGACTGGAATCGAACCAGCACATTCTTACGAACGGCAGATTTTGAGTCTGCTGCGTCTACCAATTCCGCCACCTGGGCCGTTGAGAAACGGGCCGCAATAGTACAACATTTACGCTAATAGAACAGCCAGTCGTTGTAAATATTTTTTTTTAAAATAGTACTCTTTAATCTCTAACAAGCTTTGTTCAGATGCTTCACCGTCATTGTAAGCTTCTATGGATTCTTTCACAGGACTATAAATCTGAGCTTCCATTGCCTCTATTTGTTTTCGGATGGATTCTTTTTCTTCCTCGGAACCAGATGTTTGCGCGTCTGCAAGTTCTTCGTTCAGGTCCATCATTTCCATTAAAAAAGAAGAAGGCAAATTGTACTTTTCTTCCTCTGCAAGCAAACCTTTTTCCTGCAATACATATTTAATTGTTGCGTCGGTATTGCTAAGTGTTTTAAAAGCAACATTTACCGCCGCATATTTTTCTAACGCAGCCTGCTGATCAGCGCTGCTTTCATTTATAAAATAATCAGGGTGCCCTTGTTTGCTAAGGTCAAAAAGCTTTCTTCGTAGTTGTGCTTTGTCAACTTTAAACTGCACCGGTATATCAAACAATTGGAAATAGTTCATAAGCAGGCGCTTTATTTAAGTGTTTAATTTTTTATGTACACCAATTAAGCACTGCAAAAATAAGATGAAGCATATGAAGTTGGAAAACGGAACCCGTTTCTACTCTCTTTAACAGAGCAACA
>JBBSRB010000177.1:0-3748 GCA_038243445.1 Chitinophagales bacterium
CGACTGGTTGCGTTTGTTGCTTTCGGGGTGCTGCGCATTTAGTATTTCATCTAATTGCAGGTAGTCGTGGTAATGAACAGCCCCCTGTCCCTCGGTGGGGGAGCTTAGGTCAGGGTTTTCGTTTTTATGGTACATGTTTTTAGATTATGAGTTTTGTTACCCTTTTTTGAATGTTTTTATAAAACGATTAGTTCGGGTGTTTTATCCTGTTTTAGTTTGTAAAGATAACATACCCTTTTTTGAAGGTTTTTGTGGATAAAAACCGGGAGAGTATTTGCAAAAACACATCTTTTTAATAACCTAACTTCATCAAACAAAGTATGTAAACCTAAGTGCCCCACCGGTCCGAATGATTCCGGACTCCTTCAGAGGGGACAAGGGGCTTTAAAACTCGTACCCAATATCTTTCCTGTAATACTTTCCTTCAAACTGTATAGACTCCATTGTTTTTAGCGATGTATCAACGGCTACTTTTAACGAATGGGCTAATGCGGTAACACAAAAAACGCGCCCGCCGGCAGTTACAATGCCCGTGCCCTGCTGCATTGTGCCGGAATGAAAAATCATTACATTTTTCGGTTGGGCACTATCCAGTCCGCTAATAAGTACCCCTTTTTTAAAGGTTTTTGGATAGCCGCCGCTTACGGCAACAACGGTGGCGGCACAGCGATTTTCTTTTTCAATTGTAATGTGTTTCAAGCTGCTTTTTGCAGTGGCGGCAAGCAGGGCTACCAAATCGTTTTTTAACCGTGGTAACACCACTTCTGTTTCGGGGTCGCCCATGCGGCAGTTGTATTCAATTACATAAGGTTCGTCGCCTACTTTCATTAAACCAATAAATAAAAAACCTTTATAATCCAGGTTATCTTTTTGCAAGCCACGCACCGTTGGCGCTACAATTTTTGTAACTACATTTTGCATAAAAGCTGTGCTTGCAAAAGGTACAGGGCTTACCGCACCCATGCCGCCGGTATTTAATCCTGTATCGCCTTCGCCAACTCGTTTATAATCTTTTGCTTCGGGTAACAACACATAATTTTTGCCGTCGGTTAATACAAAAACAGAAAGTTCTATTCCGCTCAAAAATTCTTCCACTACTACTTTTTTTCCGGCATCGCCAAACTTTGATTGTTGCAGGATGGCTTCAAATTCAGAAATTGCTTCTTCGTGGGTTTCACAAATAACCACGCCTTTACCGGCAGCTAATCCATCGGCTTTTATCACAATGGGCAACAAGTGTTGTTGTAAATAAGCGATGCCTTTTTCAAAAGTTTCGGTGGTAAATTCCTGGTAGGCCGCTGTTGGTATGGAGTGGCGCTGCATAAAGGCTTTTGCATACGCTTTGCTTCCCTCCAGTTGTGCCGCTTCTTTCGATGGGCCAATAATCATTAGGTGTGCGCCGCAGCTTTTTTTTAAATAATCTACAATACCTTTTACAAGCGGTTCTTCTGGGCCTACAAGTACCAGGTCTATACTTTCCTGCAGGCAGCACTCCTTAATTGCTTCAAAATCGTTTAGGTCAATGTTTATATTAGTGCCGCAATTGGCTGTACCGGTGTTTCCAGGCGCTATCAGCAGTTTTGCGCATAGAGGGCTTTGCGAAAGTTTCCAGGCAAATGCATGTTCTCTGCCGCCCGATCCAAGTACTAAAATATTCATATTCTGTTGTGGTAAAGTAAAGGGCGAAGTTCGGGCGAACAAGCCAACCAAACCGCTGAATTATTTTTAGGTTGTTATTTTATGTATTTTGTCAAATCATTTTCTTTGTAACCAAATTAAAACAATGAGTATTTCTACAGCGAACGCCGCAATGACAACCGAGAAAGGCCATCCGCCCGCCTTGTTTATTTTATTTTTTACCGAGATGTGGGAGCGCTTTAGCTACTACGGTATGCGTGCTTTATTAGTGCTTTTTTTAACCTCCTCGTTACTCGACGGAGGCTGGCAGTGGGATAGAAAAGATGCACTTCAGTTGTACGGCATTTATACAGGGTTGGTGTACATTACTCCTATTTTAGGCGGGCTCATTGCCGATAAATTGTTGGGTTATAGAAAGGCTGTTATGCTGGGTGCTTTAATTATGACCATCGGGCACGCAAGCATGGCGTTAGAATCGGCTACATTTTTTTATATTGGACTTACCTGTTTAATTATTGGTAATGGTTTATTTAAACCCAATATTTCTTCTATTGTTGGGCAGCTTTATACCAACCATCCCGAAAAGAAAGATGGCGCTTACACTATATTTTACATGGGAATTAATGCCGGTGCATTTTTAGGTATTTTACTGTGCGGCTACATTGGCGAAAAAGTTGACTGGAGCTACGGCTTTGGTTTAGCGGGTGTTTTTATGTTATTTGGATTGCTTCAGTTTTCGTTTGCACAAAAAATATTTGGTAATATAGGCTTAACGCCAAAACGCAAAGCAGAAGCCGACAGAGTAGAGGCGTTAACGGTTGATCCGGATGCTAAAAAAGAGGTAGTAGTGCCGGCGCATGTAAACCGCGATCGTATTATAGTAATTTCAATCTTTGCCTTTTTTACCATCTTTTTCTGGTGGGCTTTTGAACAAGCCGGCGGCTCCATGACCATTTTTGCCGACGATTATACCAATCGGTCATTATCTGGCAGCAGTGCTGTTACATTTAAATGGGCAAACACTATTTTAACCGTAGTGCCTATGATTATTTTAACCGTGGTGCTTGCTAATTTGTTTAAGAAAACCTTTGCTAAATATTCGTTGTCGAACATTTTTTTAGGAACCTCATTCGTCATTATCTGGGGCATTGTAATCTGGATGCTCATTCGCGAGTTTAAGGCCGATGCTACAGAAGTTCCTGCATCGTGGTTTGGTATTTTAAACTCGTTTTTTATTATTGCATTTGCTCCGCTGTTTTCCAAAATATGGGAAACGCGGTATAATCCATCGGGTCCTGTAAAGTTTGCTATTGGTTTGTTTTTAGTAGGGCTTGGTTTTGCCATTTTAGCGTATGGAAGTTATGGTATAGAGCAGGGCGCAAAAACAGCAGCGGTAAGTATGGCCTGGCTTATATTGGCTTACTTGTTTCATACTCTTGGCGAACTCTGTGTATCGCCCGTTGGCTTATCGTATGTAAGCAAACTGGCGCCTGTAAAATTGGTAGGCTTAATGTTTGGAATTTGGTTTGTAGCAAATTTTATCGCCAACTTAATGGCAGGTATCACTGGTAGTTATATAGATGCTATCACTGAAAAATATTCCATTTCTGTTTTCTTTTTAATATTTACCATTATACCTATTGCAGCTGGAATAGTAATGCTGGCTTTAAATGGCTTTATGAAGAAAAGAATGCATGGCGTAGAATAGACGTTTTGAAACTATTAGGAAAAGGTGGTGCCCATTGCATCACCTTTTTTTATTTTCGTTTTTAATTATGAAGGAGTTTAACACCACTACCGCGCAGATAGAGACTGTGGAAAGTACGCGTCATCCAAAGCAATTGTACCTGCTGTTTTTTACCGAAATGTGGGAACGCTTTTCATTTTATGGAATGAAAGCATTATTGCTTGCCTACATGGTTACGCAGTTAAAATTCGACGAGCCGAAAGGCTATGCTATACTGGGCTCGTACGCCGCGCTGGTGTACACTATGCCCATGTTTGGTGGTTTTATGGCCGACCGCTTTTTGGGTTACCGGCGGGCTATTTTGTATGGTGGTATTTTAATGTCTATCGGGCACCTGGTGCTGGCTATTCCGCACGGCTGGAG
>JBBSRB010000178.1:0-3693 GCA_038243445.1 Chitinophagales bacterium
ACGGTAAAATTAATTTTTCAGCCGGGAGAAGAAAAGAATCCCGGCGGCGCCAGCTTGCTTATTAATGAAGGCGTGCTGCAGAATCCAGTTCCGCATTGCATTTTCGCACTTCATGTAAACCCGCAATTAGAAGCAGGCAATTTAAGTTTTAGAGGCGGAAAAGTAATGGCCAGCGCCGATGAAATTTACATTACCATTATAGGAAAGGGCGGACATGCAGCAGCGCCCAATTTAACTGCCGATATAATTTTAATTGCATCGCAATTAATTGTTAGCCTGCAACAAATTATCAGCCGCAATAATAATCCGTTTTCGCCATCGGTACTTTCTATTACTTCTATACATGGCGGCAATACAACCAATGTTATTCCAACAGAAGTAAAATTGATGGGCACGTTTAGAGCAATGGATGAAGAGTGGCGTTTTAAAGCACACGACCTGATAAAAACGCACACAAAAGGGTTGGTAACAGCATTGGGCGCCGATGCAGATGTGCATATTGATGTTGGTTATCCCGTTGTTTTTAACGACGAAGATTTAAGCCGCTATGCAAGAGAGCTAGCCGAAAGCCTTTTAGGAAAAGAAAAAGTAAGCGAGACAGAAATGAGAATGGGTGCTGAAGATTTTGGGTTCTATTCTCAATTAATACCCGGATGTTTTTTTCGACTGGGAACCGGCAATAAAGAAAAAGCCATCACATCCGGCGTGCATACGCCCACTTTTAATATTGATGAAAGCGCTATTGAAATGGGGATTGGAATGATGGCTCTTTTTGGGGCGACCGCTCATTTTAAAGCATGAAAATAAAATGATCTAACAATACCTAACTGGTTTTTAAAACCTGTCAGGCATTGGAGGTAATATTACCCTTTTTCCTTTCTAAATTTCAAATCTAAAAAACCAAGCAGCATAAAAAAGAGAAAGTAGCCAATCGAATTCCATTCGTGGTTTTCTAAAAATGGCCCACCCGCTTTATTCACTAAACCGTATGATAGAGTTGGAAATGCATATGGATACTTATAAATATGCTCCCAGTTAAAATTAAGCGCAATAACACCGCCAATAAATAAAACCATTCCTACACCCACAGGCGCCACAAAATTTTTAAACCGCAGCGATAACCAGTATTGAATAGCACTGATGCCTAAAATTGAAATATACGTTTTTAAATTCAGCCGCAAAATCATCTCCCAATCAATACTGCGTTGCAGGAATGTAAATTCCGGGTTAACGAGGTTCACCAGCACACCTGAAAGGATCATGAGTAAGTTAAACAGTATAAAACAGAAAAGTATCATTATATGAATGGTCAAAAATTTGGAAAAGAAAATATTACTTACTGTTTGTGGAGATGCAAATACCTGCTTCCAGGTGTTGTTCTTAAATTCTATTTGCGGTATTAAAGTAGAGATGAGTATAATGTACATGGGTAAAAGAAGTGCAACTAACATTTGCCATGCTATCGAAAAAACTCTTTTCCATGGATCTGCTGCAAGGCTTTTTACTACATTATCCGGATCGATAGTAAGTTTAAGAAAAATTATGGTGGGCATTAATGCAGCACCTGCGAGGCTAAGCCAGAAAGAAGCAGTGCGTTTCGTTTTTAGCAATTCTGATTGTGTTGATATTATAAAGCTCATTAGTTGTTGTTAGAAGTTATGCCAATAAATAGTTGTTCTAAATCGTTTTGCTGTGGCTGTAAAAGATGCACATCAATATTTTGTTCAACCAATTTTCGGTTAATGGCTGCCGTTACCCACTTTTCTTTATAAGGCACAACCACGTAACCGTTTTTACTTTCGGCGCCATATTCTGCAGATAAAAGGCTTAGTGCAGCATCATTATCACTGGTATCAATTTGTATAAAGCTTTGCTTGTTCTTCATGTTCTGCAGTTCGGATAACGGACCTTGAAAAAGTAGCTTGCCTTTATGAATAATGCCTACATGGGAAGCCATTCGCTCTATTTCTGCAAGAATGTGGCTGGACACAATAATGGTTACGCCTTCTTCTTTATTCAATCGTTTAATTAATTCACGGGTTTCAATAATACCGTTTGGATCAAGGCCGTTAGTAGGCTCATCTAAAATTAATAACTGGGGTTTATGCAGCAACGCCACGGCAATAGATAAGCGTTGTTTCATACCCAAAGAAAACTGTTTTGTTTTCTTATTTGCTGTGCCCCCCAAATCCACTAATTGCAGCACTTTAGTTATTCGGCTTTTATCTACACCATATATTTTACGATAGACTTCCAGGTTTTCTTTTGCCGTCAAATGGCTGTATAAAGAGGGCTGTTCAATTAACGAACCTGTATTTTTTAAAATATGGATCCGGTTAGTTAAAAAGTCTTTTTCAAAAATCTTTATACTGCCTTCCTGGTTTTGTAGCAGGCCAAGCAATAGCCGCAATGTTGTTGTTTTACCTGCACCATTGGGGCCAAGAAAACCATAGATGCTTCCTCTCTCTACCTGTAGGTTGATGTCAGATAACGTATTTACACCTTTTGAAAAATGGTAGGAAAGTCCGGTTGTTTTAATCACATATTGGTTATCCATTTATTGCTTTTTTTAAACGATTCAGAAATTGTATTCATGTAATCAGACAAATTTTCTAAGTAGTTTATAAGTTAGGATTGAACCCTTTTTGACAGGTTTAAAGAATGTTTGCGTTCTTTCATATTAAATATTGTTTTAGCACGCGCTATTGTAGGTTTGTACAACACGGCTTTTGACGCCGGCTTTGAACTTTGCACCCTTTTTTTTATGGATGCAAATAATCAATTCTGCCGCTGTAAACTTTAATGTTTTAAAATCAAATCAGTTATGAGCAGTAATATTTATTTTGGCTTTTAGTAAATGTTTTGCATTCAAGGAAAGGCGGGAAAGTGAATCGGTTTTAATACTTAGGTGTTCAATAATTGCTTCGTCCGTTACTATTGATGAATTTAAAAGATGCACCTGTAAATTGTTAATAACTGTTTTACCAAAAGTCACACTTGAATTATTGACCGCTGTTACAATCACCGAAGCAAGTTTCATCGGTTCGTTCATAGAAGAAAAAAACGCTTCTGATTTATTTAAATAAATGTTTGAGTTATTTGCTTCCCCCTTTTTCATGCCTTTGAAAGAAAGCATTGTATTGAAAGCATATAAAGAAGCATGTGGAGGAATATCAATAATTACTTCATCCAGATAGCGGTTAGGTGCAGAAGTGTCGGTAGCCGAAACATGCAAAGTATCGCCACGTTGCATATAGCGTATTTCATTCCCCTCCATTTTTTCAACCTTCATCGAGTCACTAAACCGTACGGTTACATTTGCAATATTGCTTATGGAAATAAACTTTACATGCGGAAAAGATTGCATCACCATTGAGTGCAGATCATCGTTATAAATGGTATAATCGCCACTGCGGTATTTGGCATACAAGGTTATGTGTATGGCTGATATTAACAGGATAACAGTTAAGAAACCACCGAGCAATAGCTTATTACTATTTTTCATATTAATTGATTGAAAAAGATTAATTGAAATTTTGTTTTTTGAATTTTTCGTAGCGGGCTTTCAGTTCGTCTATATCCATGCCCAATAAATAAATGTTGCGAAAGATGGCGGGCAGTTCTTTTTCTACAAACTCTGTTTTGCGGTATTGCGTAGCGTATTTTTGCGCTTCCGTACTAACAAAGTAACCT
>JBBSRB010000179.1:0-3565 GCA_038243445.1 Chitinophagales bacterium
GTAAAAAAGAGACTGCCATCCGCAATGCGTTTTACAACCTGCTGAATGAGTATGCAACGGGCAAGGAATTAATGCTAATCGCTGAAATATCTATCAAAAACAAAGCAGGAAAAATTATAACACCCGATGGCACTTTAAAAGACAATATCCGCAACGACTGGGGCTACTGGGAAAGCAAAGATGAAAGCGATGATATAGACGAAGAAATAAAAAAGAAATTCGCCAAAGGTTATCCTTCCGATAATATTTTGTTTGAGGACTCGCAAACCGCTGTGTTATACCAGCACGGCGAAGCAGTAATGCGGCAGGATATGCGGAACGAAGAAAATCTGCACAAAATACTTACCCTTTTTCTGCAATACGAACGCCCTGAGGTGCATGACTTTAGAGAAGCTATTGAAAAGTTTAAGCAGGATATTCCAAAAGTTACAGCCGCAATAAGAGAAATTATTGAAGCGCAACAAAAAAGTAATGCTGATTTGCAAAAAGCGCAGCAAAGTTTTTTAGATATGGCGAAGGCTTCTATTAATCCTGATATTAGTGCCGATGATGTAAAAGAAATGATGATACAGCACATACTGAGTGCCGATATTTTTAATACCATTTTCGACGAGGCGCACTTTCATCAGGAGAACAATATTGCCCGCGAACTGAACAGGATAATAGATACTTTTTTTACCGGCGCCGTGCGCCGCCAAACCTTAGGCAGCATTAAGCATTATTACGATACCATAAATGCCCGCGCCGCCTCTATTGCCGACCATCACGAAAAACAAAAGTTCTTAAAAGTGGTGTACGAGGCGTTTTATAAAGGCTATAATCCTAAAGCCGCCGACCGCCTCGGCATTGTATATACACCAAACGAAATTGTGCAGTTTATGATACGCAGTACCGACTACCTGCTGCACAAGCATTTTGGCAAAACCCTTGGCGATAAAAATGTGGAGATATTAGACCCTGCCACCGGCACCGGCACGTTTATTACCGATATTATAGATTACCTGCCAAAGCACAAGCTGGCGCACAAATACAAACACGAGCTACATGCCAACGAAGTAGCCATACTGCCTTACTACATTGCCAACCTGAATATTGAATATACCTACAAACAAAAAATGGGTGTGTATGCCGAATTTGATAATCTGTGTTTTGTAGATACGCTTGATAACACCGGTTTCAATTGGATAGGCAAGCAAGGCGACCTGTTTGGTGTAAGCGCCGAAAATACAAGCCGCATTAAGCGGCAGAACGAGCGAAAGATTAGCGTGGTTATTGGCAACCCGCCGTACAATGCAAACCAGCAAAACGAAAACGATAATAACAAGAACCGCGAGTACGCCGCCATTGACAAACGTATAAAAGACACCTATATAAAATGGAGCACCGCGCAAAAAACAAAGCTCTATGATATGTACAGCCGCTTCTATCGCTGGGCTATGGACAGGCTGAACGAAAACGGCGTGATTGCTTTTATTACCAACCGCAGTTTTATTGACAGCCGCACCTTTGACGGCTTTCGGAAAATAGTGGCGCAGGACTTTGACCATGCCTACATTATTGATACCCGAAGCGATGTACGAGCCAACCCAAAAATTGCAGGCACCACACATAATGTATTTGGCATACAGGCCGGCATAGCGGTTTTGTTTTTGGTGAAAAGTACGCACAAGCAACTAAAGCCCGACCCTTGTAAAATAAGTTACATAAGCATGAATGATTTTTGGCGCAAGGAAGAAAAGCTGGCCTGGTTTGTACAGAATGATTTAGATAAATTAGAGTTTGAAAATATTACACCGGATAAGAATGGCAATTGGATAAATCTTACAGATAATGATTGGGAAACTTTGTTGCCGGCTTGTAGTAAAGAAGTAAAAAGTGGAAAGTCTAAGGAGGCAATATTTGAAATCTTTTCAAATGGAATAGTAACCGCAAGAGATGAGTGGGTGAGAGATTTTAATGAACACGATCTACAACCTAAACTTGAAATCTTAATCAAATTGTATAATGCTGATGTAGATAGATACTTCGGAAAAGTTGACCGTCAAGATTTAAAAGATGTAATTGATTATTCCATTAAATGGAGTAGAGCAGTAAAAAACGATTTATCTAAGGGGAAAAAATATGTCTATGACAAAGACAATATAGTTAGAAGTTTATATAGACCTTTTACGAAGGACTATCTGTATTTTGGAAAAGAGCTAAACGAAATGCAAAATCAAATACCATATATTTTTGGACATAATGTAAATAAAGCTATTGCAGTTAATGGAGGAAATGAAAAGTTTGCAGCATTAGGTACAGATATAACTTTTGATTTCGCGTTACTAAAATTTGGAAATGGAAATACGCAATGTCTTCCGTTTTACCAATATACTAAGACCGGTCAACAACTCGACAACATCACTGATTGGGGCTTACAACAATTTGTAGAAAATTATAAAGAGGCCACCATCACCAAAGAATCGATCTTTCATTATGTGTATGCCGTTTTCCACAACCCGGCTTACCGAAAAAAGTATGAGCTGAATTTAAAAAGAGAGTTTCCCCGCATACCGTTCTATGCTAACTTCTGGCAATGGGCTAAATGGGGAGAAGAACTAATAAACCTTCACATTAATTATGAAAGCGCAACACCTTATTCATTTGATGAAGTTGTGCGCCGTCCAATAATAGAAAGTGATGAAGCCTATGCCGCCTTGCAAAAGCCTAAGCTGAAAGCCGACAAAGCCGCCGGAGTTATTTACATAGACGGTCTCACCGAATTACACAACATTCCAAAGGAAGCATGGGAATACAAGCTCGGCAACCGCAGCGCACTGGAATGGATATTGGATCAATACAAAGAAAAAAAGCCTGGCGACCCAACTATTGCCGAAAAATTCAACACTTACCGGTTTAAAGATTATAAAAAACAGGTGATTGATTTGTTGAAAAGGGTTTGTACAGTAAGTGTGGAAACGATGAGGGTGGTAAAGGAGATGGAAGAAATAATTAATTAAGCAGGAAAGGTGATTTCGGCTGCGAAACAAACTTCAGTAGCTTATTGCCCTTTCAATAAGTATTTAATAAATTCACCCCACCAAAACACCTCTCATGGCTGAATTTTTAAAAAATACCCAACTCCTTTCTTCTATTGAAGAATTAATTGAAAAAGCCGATCAATGGTTGTGGCTCATCTCTCCCTATATAAAATTTCACGAACGCATCAAAGAATGTTTACGCCAAAAAAAAGACAAACCCAGTCTTCACATTGTTGTAATTTTTGGCAAGAATGAAGAAGACATTTCGAAGAGTTTAAGCAAAGAAGATTTTGATTTTCTTAAAGAGTTTCCATCAGTTACAATCGGTTACGAAAAAAGGCTTCATGCAAAATATTATGCATCCGAAGATTTTTCTATCATCACCTCCATGAATCTTCACGAGTTTTCGCAGAACAACAATAATGAAGTTGGCATAAAACTGCGCAGCAAAATGTTTAAAACCAATACTGCCGAATACGAAGCACGCGAATAATTTGAATAATTTTTTAAAAACTGCACATTAATAAATGAAAAATAACAGCAGA
>JBBSRB010000180.1:0-3510 GCA_038243445.1 Chitinophagales bacterium
AATCAATAATCAACTGCTATCTTTCACCGCTTATTAAATCTTTCCCCTAACGTTCAGCGCATCGCGCAAGCCATTTCCCAACAAGTTAAACGCCAGCACCAAAATCATTATAGCAAAGCCCGGCGCCAGCGCAAGCATAGGGTTTTGCGTAATTATAAAATTGTAGTTTTCTTTTATCATTAATCCCCAACTTGGCTGCGGCGGCTGAACGCCAACACCTAAAAAGCTTAAGCCAGCCTCTATTACAATAGCCGATGCAAAGTTGGCGGCGGCAATTACCAAAACAGGTCCCATAATGTTGGGCAAAATATGTTTTGCAATAATTCTGAAATGCGAGAACCCCAACACTTTTGCCGCTTCTACATACTGAAGTTCGCGGGTGGCTAACACCTGCCCGCGCACCAGCCGCGCTACGTTTACCCACATGGTTAAACCTACAGCTACAAACACCTGCCAAAAACCTTTACCCAATAAAAGCGTTATTGCAAATACCAATAACAGGGTTGGTATGCTCCAGATGACGTTGATAAGCCACATGATCACCTCGTCCCATTTGCCACGAAAGTAACCTGCAACAGCACCTAAAAGAATACCAACAGAAAGCGAAATTACAACGGTAATAAGGCCTACGCTTAAACTTACGCGTGTACCAATTATCAGCCGGCTTAAAATATCGCGGCCATATTTATCGGTTCCGGCAAAAAAATGTTTGGTAACGACTGGTGTTTTATCCAGCGCATTTAAGGCAAAAACAATTGGTTCGGATATGCCCTTATCAATAAATTTTTGCGCAAAAACAGAGTCGCCGGTCTGCTTCCAGGCGTTAATGGGCACCAGTTCCACCGCTTCTTTTTTACCCGAAACCAGGCGTTCTATAAACCCAGTTTTTGTTTGCGCCGATTCTTTATTTACCTGTAAAAAGGTTTGTTTATAACCCGGCTTTTGACCGCCAATTTCTAAAATAATACGGTTGGCATATGGCGATGGATCGGGAGCAATAAGGTAGCCAAAGAGGGCGATGAAAACCGACGCTACAATCAACACCAAACCGGCAACGGCAGCCTTGTTTTTTTTTAACCGGTGCCAGGCAGATTGCCAAAAGGTTTTTGATGTTTGAGATTTCAAGTCAGGTTTTGTTTCATGCTTTTTTTGAAGGAACACGCCTTGGGGCGTGTTCTTCTGAGGCGCGTTCCTACAGGCGCGTTCCTACGATGGCCGTTTTGGTAACCAATCCATTGGTGGAATAAGAGCCGGTGTTTTATAATAATTGTTTCGTAAGCTATCGTTCCAACCATTAGGATTTTTATAAAAGCTTTTGCTACTAAAATAAACCGAACCCTGGATGTTTGGCGTAGCTCGTAAAATTTGCAGCTGGCGTGGTAACTGCGTAGGTTTATGCCAGGCGGCACTGCCTTTTTCTAACGCCCGGTAAATGCCATGGCCAATATACATGTGGCGGCCGTACCCGTGTTTGCTCCACCAGTCAATAAGCGTTTCAAAAGCTACTTTAAGGTGGCCTGTTTCCCAATATAATTGCGGCACTACATAGTCTATCCAGCCGTTGCGGGTCCATAATAAAATATCGGCATACAAATCATCGTAATTGGTAACGCCGGCCTGGGTTGGCGAGCCCATTGAATCTTTATCCTTATTTCGCCAAACACCAAATGGCGATATACCAAACTTTACCCAGGGCTTTTCTTCTTTAATAATGGTGCTTAACGACACAATAATAGAATCTACATTACCGCGCCGCCACTCGGCTTTACTTAAACCGTTGCCATGAATTTTGTAAGAGGCGGTATCCGGAAACTCTCTTCCGGCAATGCGGTAAGGATAAAAATAATCATCCATGTGTACGGCATCAATATCGTAACGGCTAACTAAATCCCAAATAACATCCCCTACCCAATGTTGCGCCGCTTTGTTTCCTGGATCGAAGTATAATTTATTACCGTACTCTAAAAACCATTCAGGATGTAGTTTGGTAATGTGCAGCGGTGCAATAGAAGCTTTTCCAATGTTTGTATTGGCGCGGTATGGATTGCACCAGGCATGAAACTCAAAGCCTCGTTTGTGGGCTTCTTCTATCATAAACTGAAGCGGATCGTAATAAGGAAAAGGCGGCTTGCCCTGTATGCCTGTAAGCCATTGGCTCCAGGGTTCAAATGGCGATGGATAAAACGCGTCGGCGGAGGGACGCACCTGCACAATAACGGCGTTCATTCCGTTTCGGCGATGCATATCCAGTTGCCGTATATATTCGGCTTTCTGGCTGTCGGAATTGTATTGCTTAGGTAAAGGCCAGTCAATGTTTTCAACGGTGGCAATCCATACGCCCCGAAACTCATACACAGGCTGCGAAAATGAAAATAAAAATGAACAATTAAAAAGTATTAATAAAATGGTACTTCTTTTCATGGGCAACAAATTAAGAGCGCAAAATACGCTAATCCTTTTTGCGAAGCTTATCTAAAAGGGCACTTAGCTGTTCGGCCTCCCCTTCTGAAAGATGACTCATTACTTCGTTTACATGGTCGGATTCGGCTTCTACCCTTTTTAAAAGGTTTTGGCCTTTATGGGTAATGGTTACATCTACCAGGCGTTTATCGGCGGTGCAGGTACCCTTTTTTACCAGTTCTTTGGCAACCAGCCTATCCACAATTCGGCTGGTATCGCTCATTTTATCCAACATACGCTCTCTTATTTGCAAGGTGGACAGTGGCTGCGGAAAAGAGCCGCGCAAAATGCGCAAAATGTTATACTGTTGATGGGTAATTTCTTCGTTTGCAAGCGATGCTTTTATTTGTTCTATTACCCAGCCATAGGTGTACAAAAGGTTCAGCATAGCCTTTTGCTTTGCGTTTTTAAACGTGGTTTGCCGAATCTCTGTTTCTATACCCATGGGTTGTTCTACAAAAAATAATAATCTGGCAAAGCTATGGAGCCCGCCGGAACAATTAGTAACACTTGGTTAATTGTTATAATAAAATTTCTCTTCTACTATTTTGCCCTCTTTCCAACGTTGTGCTGCTACTTGCTTGTAAGCCCGAACGCCCTACTCTTTATGATTGTGCAACCGGACTCCGCATGCTGGTTTTACCGTAAGATGGCTTTCCTGTTTTGTGGCAAAACCTTTCCGCAAAATCCGGATTTTTAAATTGATTCCAACTTTGATAAGCTTCAAAGCACATGGGTCGTTTCAAGTCAAATGGTATCGGTTTACCGGTTCGTATGCAAAAACCTTCCAATGATGATCCTGATTTTATTACTTCTTTCGGCTTTCTTTGATAATATTTGTTTTCTTTAATTTCTTTCTTTTTAAAAAAGTTTTCCGATTGATCAGTGGTTATTTCTGAATGGCTGTAAGAAGTGCCAAAACCCAGAAGGCCCCTTGTAAACTGCGCTTCTTTTTCAAATATTACAGTGCAGTTTTGAACAACTTCTTCAAAGTAATCGCCGGCATCGGAATCGGCAGAATTGGTTGGAAACATTTTGCTGCGCAGTTTA
>JBBSRB010000181.1:0-3325 GCA_038243445.1 Chitinophagales bacterium
ATTATAAACAAAAATATCTGTTTGTCCGCTTTTTACGGCGCTAAAAAGCAGCGTGTTTGCGTTTAGCATATACTTCATATCCTGCACCTGATCAAACTGCGTAAGCACTTGTTTTACGGCCTTAAAACGATTGACCACATCGTATACAAACAGTTTTATCTTTCCATCTTCATTGTATAAAACGGCCAGCCTTGTGCCTTTGCCATCCCATGCAAGTATAGGGTAGTTGGGATTTATTTCATCTTCGTGCGAGCGCACGCCATATTGCAGCAACACTTTGCGGTTAACAAAATTTTCGTTTAACACCACGCTGTATTTTCCCTGCTTAAATTCTACTACCGCGTAGGTAAAGCTGCGTGGAAGCGGGTTGGCGTTGAACCGAATAAAATCTTTCTTACCTATTTCTTCGGTAATAGCAAGTTGGCCTTTTGGTACAATGCGCCGGCCGCGAATGTCTTTAAAATACAACTGAGATTGCTCAGTCATAAAATCTTCCAAAACGGCTTTGAATTTTTTCTTGGCTATTTTTTGCGATGCATTATTGAGGTTACGGTAAATGCGCGATAAATAAAGTAAATAAGTGGTTTTGCTGGTACCGTATTTATTGCCGAAATAATACCAAAAAGAGTGTCCGGCAAGCAGTGGCTTTTCAAAAGCAAACTGGTAAAAGTTGTTGTAGCGGCCACTAAGCAAGGCGCTTTTTAACTGATCGTCTAACTCGGTGCTCCAGGTTTCACCGGCGTAAGCAATGTAGCCATCGGTTAACCATTTGGGTAAATCCAACAGGGTTTGGTTGGCCGCCATTTCGCCCAAATCATCGCCAAACAAAACGTTTTGCACCAGCACGCCGGCAATGCCCTGCCGAATTTGACGGCGCAGATTATTTCGGTTAGCATCAAAATAAAGAAGCATTTTATTGTTTACCAACTTGGTAACGCCGCCGGTGTTTTGCCAGTCTATACCAAGCCCAATGTTCGACTGGCGCATTTCATCGAAATTGTTATAAAGCGCAATGTTTATGCGGCGTTGCAGCCCAAATTCAATAAACTCCTGAAGCTGCGGAAGTTCCTGCTCGGCTACCTGCGCCACGTATTTACCAATTTCCAATCCATCCTGACTGAAGTACGTGTTGAAGTTTTCGGTTTGGTAAAAACGCCAGTTGAATTTTTGATATTGAACCCTGTTTTTCCCAAATTCTACGGCGTTTACCTGCGCGTGTGTAACAGTATAAAAGGAAAAGAAAGCAAGAAGCACGGGTACTAATCTTCCAAAAGCTTTATTCATAAAAAATTATAATTCTAATTATTTGGGCACCAAAGAAATGAATTGAAACTAAATTGCACTTAAAAATACAAAAAAGCTACATGCTAAATGTTCAATCGTTTACCTTCAACCCATTTCAGGAAAATACGTATGTGCTTTATAACGAAAATAAGGACTGCTGTATTATTGACCCCGGATGTTATTTTGAGCAGGAAAGAAAAGACCTGACCGACTTCATTGCCCAAAACGGCTTGCGTCCGGTTTACCTGTTAAACACTCATTGCCACATTGATCATATTTTTGGAAACGAGGGTGTGCGCCAAACTTATGGACTTGATTTGCACCTGCACCCTTTAGAAGAAGGAGTGCTGGCGTTTGGGCCGCTTACCGGCGAAAAGTATGCTGTTGCTTTTACGCCTTACACAGGTGCACTGAATTTTATTTCGGAAAGAGATGTTATTAAGATTGGTGATGAAGAGTTGCAGATATTATTCACTCCCGGACATTCGCCGGGAAGCATTGCGTTTTACAGCAAGGCGCATAAATTTGTTATTGCCGGCGATGTGTTGTTTGAAGGAAGCGTGGGCCGAACCGATTTGCCCGGCGGCTCTTTTGAGGTGCTTGAGCAAAGCATTAAAACAAAACTATACACTTTGCCTTCCGATGTGATTGTATACCCGGGCCATGGCGGAAGTACAACCATTGGCGACGAAATGAAAACCAACCCGTTTGTAAAAATGATTTAAATGTTTTTGAGCTAATCCAAAACATGTAAAAAAGGGTAGTCTTCTAAAATTGATATCAACCATAATATCATTCCTTTAGCAGGTCGGGGCGACGTTCCTCGGTTCTTTTTATAGCTTGTTCGTAACGCCAGTCTTCTATCTTTTGTTGATCTCCGCTCAGCAAAATTTGTGGCACATTACGGCCCTTAAAAAGGGCCGGACGGCTATAAACCGGCGGCGCCAGCAAATCATCCTGAAACGAGTCGGTTAAAGCCGAGGTTTCATCGTTTAAAACACCGGGCAATAATCTTCCAATAGCATCGGTAACTACCGCAGCCGCCAACTCGCCACCACTAAGTACATAATCGCCAATAGAAAGTTCAAGCGTTACATATTCTTCGCGTATGCGCTGATCTATTCCTTTGTAATGCCCACAAATAAAAAGCAGATTATTTTTAAGCGAAAGGGCATTGGCGCTCTTTTGGTTGAATGTCTTTCCGTCGGGAGTTAAATAAATTACTTCATCGTAAGTGCACCCTTTTTGAAGGGTTTCGATGGCGTTTGCAAGCGGTTCGCACATAATTACCATACCTGCACCGCCGCCGTATTGATAATCATCTACCTGCCCATGTTGGTTTACCGCCCATTGCCGAAGGTTGTGCACTTCTACCTGCAGCAATCCTTTGGTTTGTGCCCTTTTCATTATAGAATGAGCCAGCGGACTTTGCAGTAAATCGGGTAATACAGTAATAATATCAATATGCATGGCGTAAAGATAAAGCGCTTCTGCCGGTGCCTTCACCGTTACCCTTTTTGTGTTCTTTTTTAAAATTTAAAAAGGTATTTAGTACCCTTTTTTACATGTTTTTACGTAAAATTAATTGAGCAAAAAAAGGCAGGTTTCATTTCATTATTTACTCACCATTTGCACAACCGGCACAATCATTTCTTCTAAACTTACGCCGCCGTGCTGAAACGTATTTTTATAATAATTTACGTAGTGGTTGTAATTATTTGGATAACATAAAAACGTATCCTCACCGGCAAAAATATACGATGAATTAATGGTGGGCGAAGGCAATCCGCCTTCTTTCGGGTCGCGGATGGCCAGCACTTCTTTGGGATCGTAATTTAAGTTGCGGCCATGCTTGTACCGCAGGTTGGCAGTGGTTTGCTTATCGCCAATTACTTTTACAGGTGTTTTTACACGCACACTTCCATGGTCGGTTGCCAGCACTATTTTAATGCCTTTATCGGCTATCTTTTTTAGTGCCTGGTGCAGCGGCGAATGTTCGAACCACGATGTAGTTATACTTCGGTAACTTACTTCATCGCCG
>JBBSRB010000182.1:0-3252 GCA_038243445.1 Chitinophagales bacterium
AGATGGATCTTCTCCAAAAACATCATCGCCCACTTTCGCCTCCATCATGGCTTGCATCATTTCTGGCGTTGGTTTCGTAACCGTATCTGACCGGTAATCAATCAGCATAAAATTTTTTTGCAATTTAAGTAATGAAAAATGGTTTTGCGGCAATTTCCTATACACCCCTTTTTTAAAGGTTTTCAGCGGTTTCTATTTGCTCTAAGGTTTAAAACTGTTTGCGAAATCGAAATTTCGCTTCCCCAAAGCGACGCTTTACCGCAACCTTTTATCCTTTTATACAACCGCTCAATCTAAAACAAGGAACTATGTATTACAAAGTACCTACGTTTGCTGTGTAATATTTAACAGCAAGTACTAAAACCAACCACAAAATGAAAAAGTTTCAAAAATTTCTCTCCTTAATAGCCATTGTAGGTTTGCCTCTTTTTAGCATTGCACAGAGTAGCGGAAAAATTAGCGGCTCTGTAAATGACGACAAAAACAAAGGAGTTGAATCGGCCACGGTTTCACTTTTATATGCTAAAGATTCATCGGTACAAAAACGGGCGGTGGCTAATAAAGTCGGACGTTATAATTTTGAAGAAATCTCAAACGGAAAGTATTTGTTATCTGTTTCGGCAATTGGTTATAGTGAGGCCTTTTCTGAAGGTTTTGAAATAACTACAGAAAACCCCACGATTGAAGTAAAGATTATAAATCTGTTTTCAAAAACAGCTACAATGGCAGGCGTAATCGTAACAGCCCGAAAACAAATGATTGAACAAAAGATTGACCGCACAATTGTAAATGTAGATGCATCTGTTTCGAACATTGGCGCCACAGCTTTAGAAGTGCTGGAAAAAGCACCCGGCGTTACTGTAGATAAAGATGGAAACATCAGCTTAAAAGGAAAGCAAGGTGTGCTGGTTATGATGGATGGCCGGCCGTCTTATTTATCGGGAGCCGAACTAGCCAACTATTTAAAAGCATTGCCTTCCAGCGCCATCGATCAAATAGAAATAATGACCAACCCATCGGCTAAATACGACGCCGCCGGAAACTCAGGAGTTATAAATATCAAATCTAAAAAAACAAAGCAAAAAGGGTTTAATGGAAGCGTAACCGCCGGCATAGGACAAGGGCAAACATTTAGAACCAGCAACAGCATTAATTTAAATTACAGAACCGGAAAGCTAAACCTGTTTGCAAATGCAGGCGTTGGATTTCGCACCAACCGGCAGCAACTTGATTTACTTCGCAACTATAAAGAAGCCGACGGAAAAAATGTAACAGCCATTTTTGAGCAAACTTCTTTTATGAATAATAAAGATGATAATTACAACCTGAAAGTGGGCGCCGATTATTATCTTACTAAAAAAACAACAATCGGCGTGGTTACTTCGGGCTTTATTAACCTGCAGGATTTTAACAGCGAAAACACAAGCTATTTTAAAAGCCCGAACCTTGTTTTAGATTCTATAAATCAAACAAAAACAAACACTCATAATCTTTGGAAAAATGGCGCTCTAAATTTAAATGTTCGCCACCAGTTTGATTCAACCGGAAGAGAAATAACTACCGATTTAGATTATGTAAAATACAATACGGCAAGCGCTCTTTCTTTCAATAGCGCTTCGTTTGAAAATAACTGGACTAAAAAGGGAGTAAATCAATTTCGTGGCGATTTGCCGATGAATATTGATATTTATTCTGCTAAAATAGATTATGCACAACCGCTTAAAAAAGAAGCAAAACTGGAAGCAGGCTTAAAAACAAGCTTTGTAAAAACCAACAATACAGCAAAGTATTATAACCAGTTTGGTACTGCCGAAACCATTGATTATAAAAAGACGAATAACTTTTTGTATGAGGAAAACATTCACGCGGCTTACCTGAATTACAACAGGCAGTTTAAAAAGTTGGGCGTGCAGGCTGGTTTGCGATACGAATTCACTTCGTACAAAGGCAACCAATATGGAAACAGCGCAACAGATTCAACGTTTACAAAAGGGTATGGAAATCTTTTTCCAACCATGTTTGCCAGTTATAAGCTTGATGAAAAAAACCAGTTTGGATTGTCGTTTGGACGCCGCTTAGATCGTCCGGCTTACCAGGATTTAAATCCATTTGTATTTTATATTGATGAATATACTTACGAATCGGGCAACCCGTATTTAAAGCCTCAGTTTACAAACAATGCAGAACTATCGCATACGTTTAAAAGCTTTTTAACCACCACCATTAATTATGGCATTACTAAAGATTACATAAATGAAACCTTTACACAAGGCGAGGCCACGAAAGGCGAAAATGAGTTTGCAACCATTTTAAAAAAAGGTAACATAGGACAAAAAGAAGCAGCGGGTATTTCAATAAGTGCGCAAGTACCGGTACGTAAATGGTGGAACTCCAGCTTGTATGGAAATTATAATTACAGCAAGTATTCGGGCAGCATTGATGGCACCTCTGAAATGATACTTGTGGACGCATCAAACCTAATGTTTAATATGAACAACCAACTAAAATTTAAAAGCGGCTGGGGCGCAGAACTAAGCGGATTTTACCGGACCAAAGGTTTGGAAGGGCAAATTATTATAAAGGCAATGGGACAACTTTCCGTAGGTGTAAGCAAACAGGTGTTAAAAGATAAAGGCTCTGTAAAGCTGGCTATTCGCGACATTTTTTTAACTAACTACGCCAAAGGAGATATTTATTTTGGAACAACCGAAGCGCACTTTATAAACAAACGTGATAGCCGTGTCGCCAATTTATCATTTACTTATCGTTTTGGCAAACCAATAAAAGGAGCGCAGCAACGCCGTAAAATTGGCGGCGCCGATAACGAAACAAATCGTGTAAAAGGCGGTAGCGGAAATTAAAAACCGGTTTTGCTTTTAATACCCTTTTTCAAGGGTTTTACAACTTCAATTTCACCAACAGCAAATAAGCGTTTGCCTGGTTTAGCAAAGGCTTCTGTAAAGGAGCCTTTTTTTGATGTTTTTATCGGGACGGCTAAATCGATCATTTTAATAAAGAGTATCAACGCTTGGTTTCATGTAAAAAGCGAAAAACAAGTTCTGCAAGAAATATTTGTTTTAGAATAGTTTTTCGATTTAGATTTACCGACAAGGAAGTTACAAATGGGGCATCAATTGCTTTATAATTCAAACAAAAGAATGCGCTTCGTCTATTTGATTTTTTTCGTTTGTAAAAAGTTATCTACCCTTTTTCAAATGTTTTTAACCATTTTATTTCCTGTTCAACAAACAT
>JBBSRB010000183.1:0-3130 GCA_038243445.1 Chitinophagales bacterium
AAATGAATGAAAGGTTGTAAATTAAGAAACAAATAAATCTTAGAATTACACCTTTGCTGTCTGCAAAAAACCCTTAAAAAAGGGGTGTGCAAACCTTAGAAAATTATGGTTTTAAACCACATCACTTCATTTTATTGTATTCGTTCATCAATCCGTTTGTAGATGCGTCGTGAGAAGAAATATCTTTGCCTGCTTGGAGCTCGGGCAAAATAGCATTTGCTAATTGTTTGCCCAGTTCTACGCCCCACTGATCGAAAGAAAAAATGTTCCAAATTACACCCTGCACGAAAATTTTATGTTCGTACAAAGCAATTAATTGCCCAAGCGTAAAAGGAGTAATTTTTTTAATGAGTATTGAGTTTGTTGGGCGGTTTCCGCTGAACATTTTAAATGGCGTTAACCGAGCAATTTCTTCTTCGCTTTTTTCGCTTTGCAGCAATTCTTTCATTACCTGTTCTTCCTCCTTTCCATTCATTAACGCTTCGGTTTGCGCAAAAAAGTTAGAGAGTAGTATTTGGTGATGATCTCCCACAGGATTGTGCGATTGAGCCGGAGCAATAAAATCGGCGGGAATAAGATGCGTTCCCTGGTGAATTAACTGGTAAAAAGCATGCTGTCCATTAGTGCCCGGCTCGCCCCAAACCACCGGGCCTGTTTTGTACGTTACCGGCTCGCCATTTCTATCAATACTTTTTCCGTTGCTTTCCATATTTCCTTGTTGAAAATAAGCAGCAAAGCGGTGCATGTATTGGTCGTATGGTAAAATAGCTTCGGTTTGCGCATCAAAAAAATTAATGTACCATAAAGAAATCAACGCCATCCAAACAGGAATATTTTTATCCAGATTCGTTTCTAAAAAATGAACATCTGTTTCGTGCGCGCCTTTTAATAAGTTTTCAAAATTGTCGTAACCAATTGTAAGTGCAATAGATAAACCAATGGCACTCCAAAGCGAATATCGGCCGCCTACCCAATCCCAAAACTGAAACATATTTTCTTTGTCAATGCCAAATTTAATTACTTCTTTTTCGTTGGTAGAAAGTGCTACAAAATGTTTTGCAACCCAATCTTCCGTGCCACCATTTTGTAAAAACCAAGTTCGCGCGGTATGCGCATTAGTCATGGTTTCCTGCGTGGTAAATGTTTTAGAAGCAATTAAAAAAAGAGTCTCCTCTGCATTAATCTTCTTCAATGTTTCGGCAATGTGCGATGCATCAATATTAGAAACAAAATGAGCTTCTATGCCTTCAATCCAATATGGTTTTAAAGCTTCGGTTACCATAAACGGACCAAGATCGCTGCCGCCAATGCCGATGTTTACTATGTATTTTATTTTTTTGCCGCTAAAACCTTTCCACTCGCCGGAATGCACTTTTTCGCAAAATGTTTTTATTTGGTCCCGAACAGCCTGTACATCTTCCGCTACATTTGTGCCCTGAACATAATACGGCTTGCTCGAGAAATCGCGAAGAGCAACATGCAACACAGACCGTTGTTCGGTTTGGTTAATAGCTTCGCCGGCAACCATTACTTTGCGCGCTTCTTCAACTTTGCATTCTTTTGCCAGGTTAAACAGTAGCCTAATGGTTTCATCCGTAATCCTGTTTTTGGAAAAATCAATAAATACATCGCCAAACGCAAACGATAATTCTTTAAACCGGTTAGAATTGGTTTTGAAAAGATCTTTTATCTGGACGTTTTGCATTTCGGTTGCATGCTTTTCTAACGCTTTCCAGCTATTGGTTTCGGTTGGGTTTATTTTTGGAAACATAATAATTGATATAGTAATTTCAATACATTAAAAACACATGCCATTGCGCAAAAGGCTCGTTGCGTGTGAAAAAAGTTGACTTGCTTATTTTTAAAGTTGATTAAAAACCTCAATTGTTTTTTCCACCATTTGGGACGAAATATCTAAATGCAGCACTAGCCGAACCTGCATAGGAGAGATAGCGTAACCTAAAATTTGGTGTTCTTTTAATTTTGCTACCAGGCTTAGAGATGTGTATGGTGGCTGAACGCTAAAAATAATGATGTTTGTTTCTACCGGCATTACTTCGGCTACAAATGGTTTGCCTTCAAGCGCCGTTGCAAGCTGCTTTGCATGCTCGTGATCTTGCGCCAACCGATTGATGTTATTTTGTAAAGCATACACGCCCGCAGCCGCTACAAAGCCGGCCTGGCGCATACCGCCACCAAATACTTTGCGTATGCGCCGGCTTTTTTTTATAAACTCGTTGGAGCCAATTAATACGCTGCCAACAGGGCAACCTAAGCTTTTGCTCAGGCAAATAGAAATGGTGTGAAAAGCTTTTCCATATTCTTCTGCCGATTGGTTTTTTGCTACTAATGCATTAAAAAGGCGTGCGCCATCAAGATGAAGTCTTAAATTATGTTCAATGCAAACGGCTCGTATTTTTTCAATTTCAGAAAAGTTGTAGCAGCTTCCGCCGCCGCGGTTTGATGTATTTTCCAAACAAACCAAACTCGTTGCCGCTTTATGAACGTCATCTGCATTAATGGCTTCTTTAACCTGGTCTGCTGAAATCCTTCCTCTATTGCCAGCTATTAGTTTTACTGATGCGCCAGAGTTTAAGGCAATGCCACCGCCTTCGTATTGGTACACGTGCGCCGTTGTGTCGCAAATAACTTCATCGCCCGGTTGTGTATGGCATTTAATAGCAATTTGGTTTGTCATGGTGCCCGAAGGACAATAAAGTGCGCCTTCCATTCCAAACATTTCGGCGCTGATACTTTCCAGTTCGTTTATAGATGGATCTTCTCCAAAAACATCATCGCCCACTTTCGCCTCCATCATGGCTTGCATCATTTCTGGCGTTGGTTTCGTAACCGTATCTGACCGGTAATCAATCAGCATAAAATTTTTTTTGCAATTTAAGTAATGAAAAATGGTTTTGCGGCAATTTCCTATACACCCCTTTTTCAAAGGTTTTCAGCGGTTTCTATCTGCTCTAACGTTTAAAACTGTTTGCGATATCGAACTTCCGCTTCCCCAAAGCAACGCTGTACCGCAACCTTTTATCCTTTTATACAACCGCTCAATCTAAAACAAGGAACTATGTATTACAAAGTACCTACGTTTGCTGTGTAATATTTAACAGCAAGTACT
>JBBSRB010000184.1:0-3108 GCA_038243445.1 Chitinophagales bacterium
CAAAAACAAGCGTGCAATCTCTAACCGAAGGAGCGTATCAGTTTGTAATTTTTGCATGGGATAATAAAGGCGCCGTTACAACAGACACCATTTCGGTTACAGTAAAAGCCGCTGTGCCTCTTCCAAACAAAGCACCTGTAGCAGATGCGGGGAAAGATCAAACCATTACGCTGCCGACTAACAGCGTAACGGTAAGCGGATTGGGTACAGATGCGGATGGAAAAATAGCAGCCTACGGCTGGAGAAAGATTGACGGACCAGCGCAGTACACAATTGGCAGCGCAGCAAGTGCACAAACAACAATTACCAATCTAACAGAAGGCAGTTATACATTTGAATTAAGTGTACGGGACGATAAAGGGAGCATTGGGTTAGATACAGTGATGATAACAGTAAAAGCTGCTACGCCTGTTGCAAACACACCACCAACGGTTTCTGCCGGAAACGACATCACCATTACCTTGCCAACAAACAAAACAGTGCTAAAAGGGGTGGCTTCTGATGTGGATGGAACAATAGCAACCTACGCCTGGAGTAAAATAAGTGGACCATCAGGCTTCTCCATTAGCAACAGCAAAGTGGCAGAAACAACAGTTGAAAACCTGGAAAAAGGTACTTATACACTGGTACTAAACGTTACCGATAATAAAGGCGCAAAAGGTACCGATACCGTACAAATAACTGTTTTAGCAGCGCCTAAAGTAAATAAAGCGCCCCAGGCAACGGCTGGTAACAATCATCAAATTACGCTACCGCAAGATTCAGTGTTGCTTACCGGAAGTGGCTTTGATGAAGACGGCACTATTGTTAGTTATCATTGGAGAAAAATAGAAGGTTCTGCTTCTTTTATTATTACAAACGTAAATAGCGCACACACAACTATTAAAAGTCTTGCAAAAGGGGTGTACCGGTTTGAACTAATGGTAACCGATAACAGCGGAGCAACCGGCAGGGACACCGTTACTGTAACTGTAAACGCCGCAAAGGTGAACAAAGCACCAAAAGTTAATGCCGGAAAAGACACGAGCATTGCGCTGCCTGCAAACAGTGTAGAATTAAGGGGTAGTGGCTCTGATGAAGATGGAACGATACAAAGCTACGAATGGGCAAAAATCAGCGGACCTCCGAGCGGCGATATAACCAACCAAAAAGGCCAAAAAACGATGGTTATAAAACTCACAGAAGGCGTTTACCAGTTTCAATTAACTGTAAAAGACAACGACGGCGCCATAGCTAAAGATACCGTTGCAGTAACAGTAGAACTATTATCGCGACCTAATTTAAGTTTGAGTGTTGGCGCCGACCGGGTTGTAAATCTGCCCAACGACAGCATTTCGCTGCAAGCAGTAATTGCAGGCGCTTCCGAGTATAATGTGCAGTATCAGTGGGCGCAGGTTAGTGGCCCCTCGGCAAGCGTTATCAGCGCAAAAACAAGTGCAAAAACAAGCATCGCCCAGTTACAGCAAGGCACTTATATATTTAGCTGCGTAGCTACCGATAAATGGGGAAACAAGTATGCCGATTCGGTAAAGATTATGGCAAAGGCAGTGGCAAAATCAGGGCTCAAATTGTATCCAAACCCGGCTAGTAACATGGTGACAATTAAAATTGAAGCCAACACAAAAAAAGCGCGAACATCGGTAGTTGTATATAACCAAAAAGGAAATGTGGTTCATGCCGAAGTGTTTGACCGTACACAGGCTGCAATGAGCAAACAGCTTGATATTTCTTCCTGGCTTCCGGGCACGTACCTGGTGCAGGTAGCGGTAGATATTAACCACATGCAAACGGCTACGTTGTTAAAACGATAGCAAGCAACAGTCTCGCTGATTGTTTTTATAAAACTGCAAAAGTTTTGCGCCGTGAAAAGATTCTGGCAAAAACTTTTGTAGTTTTTTTCTTTTTTCAATCTTTGTGATCGATGTGTTATTTAGAAAAAAAGTTTATAAAAACCACAGACTTATACACCCCTTTATAAAAGGTTTTTTTAAGCCGTAAAATTATGATAGAAAGATATTAGTGCAATTAGTTGGCAAACTTTACGGTTTGCAAACGACACCCTTTTTCAAAGGTTTTTATTGGTACCAGCAGTTGTATTTTATAGCATCGTCCCTTGAGCAGTTTACCCCACACCTGATCCGGGGCAATCCGTTGGTCAGCAGAATAAATGGCAACATGCCAAATCCCTAAATTCCAAAATCCCCACCTATCTAAAAGGTTTGTAAAAGGGGGTAGTGGCCAATTGCAGCATGGGAAGGTCGCCGGCGGTATCGCCATAAGCCAACACTTCGGTATAATCGGCTATATTAATTACTTCGGCTATGCGGCGCACTTTTTCGTGCCCGTAGCAATTTTTTCCATCTATTTTACCCGTTAGCCTTCCGTCTATTATTTGAGCGCGCGTAGCTATCAGCCCAAGGTTTTCGGCTTCGGTCCATTTTTGTATCCAATTACCAAAAGAAGCCGACACAATAATTATTTGAACACCCCCTTTTTGCAATGATTTTATTTCTTCCATTGCTTTTGGTCGAATGAGTTTTGGAACTATTTTGGTGGCAAAATCATCGCACACCTTTTGAAAATCTTCAATCGGCATGCCTTTAAAATAGTGCGTCAACATTCTTTCTTTGGCCCAATAATTAGGTATCAGCTTTAACACGTACGCTACCATTACCGGGCTGTTTAACGCAAAGCCAGTAAAAAAAGCCACATCGCCTTTTGCAAAACGTCTAAACTCCAGGTACGTGTCTTTAAACGTAATGGTTCCATCAAAATCAAAAAAAGCAATGCGCTTGCTCATAGCTTCATCTTTTTAAAAATACCTTCTGGTATGCAGGTAATAATCAACATAATCCACTGCCAGAACCATTTTACATACACCACGTTTTTGTTTTTTTGAACGGCGTTATAAACAGCAATTCCTACTTCCTCGGGCTGCGCGGTTAGGGGTTTTGGAAGGTTTAAATGTTCCGTCATTTTAGTGTTTACAAAACCCGGAAGCACCGTTAGCACATGCACGCCAGCTTTATAATACCTGTTTCGCAAGCCCGATAAATACGCAGTAAAACCTGCTTTGGCAGAGCCGTAAATATAATTGCTGCTGCGGCC
>JBBSRB010000185.1:0-2965 GCA_038243445.1 Chitinophagales bacterium
AAGTTGCTTTCAGGAAATGAATACGACACTGCTTTAGATGAGTACATCAGCAGGCATTTAAACATTGAAAAATATGGCATTGCAGAAGAGGAATTTGGCGTTATACCAATGACAAACTATCCATTTGAGCAGCAAAACGGCAACATCATTTATATTGGAACGGCCGGTGGACAAACAAAACCGTCGTCCGGATATACGTTTCAATTTATTCAAAATCACTGCCGTCAATTGTCAAAAGCGTTGGTTGAAAAAGGCCGACCAGAAATAGCAAAGCCGCTTGCAGATAAACGTTTTTTGTTTTACGATAGTGTGCTTCTCAGCATTTTATCAAAAAAAAATTTGCCGGGAAAAGAAATATTTACGCGCCTTTTTAAACAAAATAACTGGTATGCGGTGCTGCAATTTTTAGAAAACAAGAGTAGCCCGCTAACGGAATTAAAAATTATTTCAACTCTTCATAAAGGGGTGTTTTTAAAAGCTGCGGTTCGTTATTTAAGTGGTAAGTAAAAAAGGCTCAAAAAAGGGGTTCCGCAAACTGCCCATCATCTATGGTGCTGCATTTCTTTCATCCGTAAAGCAAGGCTTTCAGAACCTGTATAAAATCATCGAAAAAAGGGGTACCTTCTGAATTTTCAGGTTTTGATTAGTAATAATTGGTGTCTCCTGGTTTTTCTTCACCGGGTTTTTTGAAGTGACCCGGTTTAAGTAAAACTCAACTATTTGGATGTTGCGATTCACTCCAATATATTATCATGGCATGTAGAATATTTTTCAATTGCCCAAGGGTGGCAGGTTTTATAAAATAACCTTGCGCACCGTAACTATAAGCTTCCATTATCGAACTTGATCCGCTGCTTGTAGATAAAAATATAAACGGAACGCATTTTATTCTCAACCTCTCATCATTCTGAATTATTTTTTTTAATTCCATGCCACCTACTTCAGACATATTGATATCGCACAAAATAAAAAAAGTTCCAGTTTCTGTTGCTCTAATGTATTCCAAAAACTTTAGACCACTTTTAAAAGCGATCAATTCATTCTCGATATTCAATTCCGAAAATGCCAGCTGCAACAATTCCAGGTCGTCTTCGTCATCGTCAATAACGATAATCGGATCTTTGTTCATTTTCAGCAGTTTATGTTTCGGTAAAAACCTATTAAAGGATGAATAACATGTTACTGCTATTCGGTTATTTTTTTAAAAATTCTCTTTGTGAAACTGAGACACTACCGGGGTTTTGTTATGAAAAAAGCCAGGCATTTACCCGGCTAAATCTTTTAAAACCACTCCCCTTTTTGCTCCAATACCCCTCAAAGTCATTGATTTACAATTATAAATTGCGGAGAGTTAGGGATTCGAACCCCAGGAGGTGTAACCCTCAACAGTTTTCAAGACTGCCGCAATCGACCACTCTGCCAACTCTCCGGCGCAAAAATAAGTGTGCAGGGGTAATCAGCAAAATCAATTTCAAAAACATCATTTCTTTTCTTCAAAACCCTCCTTTTCTTTTATTAAAACAAGGTTGTCTAAATCTACCTGCATAGGCAGTAATCCTATCTTTACAACAGCCCTTTTCCCGCGTATTTCCAATACTTCGCCTACCTGGTAATTTTTTTTCATTTTCACCCTTACTCCTACTTCAATTGTTCCTTTTGCTTCTTCGTATTTTAAATCAAGCTGTTTTTGTTTTTTGCTTGCCACCTGTTGTTCGTTTTTCTTAAATAACAGAGCCGACATTTCCTTGATCACTTTTGCCTTATCATCCGATTTTTTCCACTCCACAACCATTTGCCGCAACTTGCGCTCCATATCTTTTAAATAAACCAGCCGTTCTTCTGTAACTTTATTTTGCTGTTTTAGTACCTCTACCTGCTGCCGGTGCTTTTCCTTATCCAACATCACTTCCATTTCCCGTTTCAGGCGTTCAGCCTCTTTTACAAGTTGTTGCAGCTCGCGTTCTTTTGTTTCTATGCGCTGCAGGTCTTGCTCTGTTCGGTTTAATAGTTTATCTAATTTAAAATGATCTTCATTTACAAGGCTTCTGGCGCGTGTTATCAAACGCTTATCTAAGCCTATGCGTTCGGCAATAGAAAAGGTATAAGAACTTCCAGGTTTACCAATGTTTAATTTATATTGTGGTAATAGGTTTTCTTCGTCAAAAGCCATGGCGCCATTGATAATTCCCGGCGTTTTATTGGCCATTACTTTTAAGTTTAAGTAATGCGTGGTTACAATGCCTAAAGCACGCTTTCTGGATAGCTCTTCTAAAATTACTTCGGCAAAAGCGCCACCTAAATTGGGGTCGCTTCCGCTTCCTAATTCATCAATAAAGAATAGTGTTTTGCCATTTGCCGTTTCCATAAACTCCTTCATGCTTAACAAATGGCTGCTATAGGTGCTTAACTCAAATTCAAGGCTTTGCGTATCGCCAATATGAATCATCAGCTGTTTAAAAATACCAAATTGCGATGATGGATGCACAGGCACCAACAAGCCGCTTTGCACCATCATTTGCAATAGTCCAACCGTTTTTAAGGTAACTGTTTTACCACCAGCGTTCGGTCCGCTAATAACCAGAATACGCTGACTTTCGTCAAGCGTAACAGTAACGGGTATTGTGGTTTTGCCAGAACGTAAATTATATAAATACAGAAGCGGGTGATGCGCATTTACTAAATGCACATGTGCTTTTTCGGTAATGATTGGATACTCGCCCTTGATGGTTTGAGCAAATTGTGATTTTGCCTGAATAAAATCGTATTCGCCCACTACAGTGTGATAGGCGGTTAACAATGGCGCATACTGCGATAGTTTGGAAGTTAGTTCCTTTAATATGCGATAAACTTCACTGCGTTCGCTGCTTTCTAACTCGTGAATCAGGTTGTTTAGTTCGATGGTTTCTTCGGGTTCTATAAAAGTAGTTCTGCGGCTGTCACTTTCGCCATGAAAGATGCCTTTTAC
>JBBSRB010000186.1:0-2952 GCA_038243445.1 Chitinophagales bacterium
ATTAATTTTACCGTGCCCTCCCATTCTTTTTTTGTTTGGTTTAATATTTTTGCCGCGCCAAGCAAGCAGCTAGTATGTACATCGTGTCCACAAGCATGCATCACCCCTTTTTGTTGAGATTTATAGGGCACGTCATTTTCTTCATCAATGGGCAGTGCATCCATATCGGCCCGAAGGGCAACAATTCTGCTTGAAGGGTTTTTTCCCTGTATCATTCCAACAACGCCGGTGGTGGCTTTTACATCAAAAGGAATGTTGTATTGGGTTAACTTTTCTTGTATGAATTTGCTGGTTTCAAACTCCTGGTAGCTAAGTTCGGGGTGGGCGTGTAAGTGCCGCCGGATGGATATAAATTCTGGGGCCAGTTGTTTTGCCAGCTCTTTTATTTTTTGCTCTGTCATACTGCGGAAATATAAAGAGCAAAAGTGAAGCTAATTGGTTAATTAAGTGGGGTAATTCTTTTCCTTAAAAAGATAAAAACACCTTAGAAATTCCTTTTGCAGCTTATTCAAAGGGAAATGAATACCCTTTTAATAAGGTTTTTACCAAAGAGAAAAACATTCAAAAAAGGGTAAAACTGCTACTCCAGACTGTCGTCTTTCTCGCCTTTTATTTCGATGATATCATTAATAATAAACACGCCTTTCGGAAACATGGTGTTCATTACTTTTTGATATCGCACAGCTTCGTCGCGGGTTTTAAAGTTACCCGCCTTTACTCTAAAATACGGCGACTGGTAGGACATGTAGGGATTTAGCTCCGGAAACAGAGTATAAATTCGGGTTTTTGCCGCAATTGCTTCATCGCGTTTATTGGTATTAATTACCAGTAGGCGGTAACCTCTTGCAGTTCGGGCGCTGGACTTTTTTGTTGCTGTATTAATGCTGCTTTGTTTTTTAACAAGCACCTCAATCCGGGGGTCTTTGTGTATAATTACAGAAGCTATTTTCGGTTCTGTTTCTGCTACTGCCTGCGTATCCTGTGCTGTGCTGCTTATCGAGTACATCACTAATAATGCAAATACTATTTTCTTCATAGGTTTACTAATTAAACAACAAGTTTCAAAAACAGTTCCAAAGATGAGTTAATAATTATCGCTACCCGTTTCTGTATACCCTTTCACAATAGCAACGCCGGCGCTGCAGCCCAATCGGTTGGCACCTGCATTAATTAGTTGCTGTGCAAAATCAAAAGTTTTAATACCGCCGCTTGCTTTTATTTTTATATTAGAGGGTAAATTGAGCCGCATTAGTTGCACCGCTTCCAACGTTGCGCCTTTTTCGGCGTAGCCTGTAGATGTTTTTACAAAATCAACGCCAAGGCTACCGTAAAGGGCACAACAACGTACAATCTCTTCGTCTGTTAATAAACCACTTTCAATAATTATTTTCAATACTGCGCCTTTCTTTCGTACAACAGATAAAATGCACGATGCTTCTTTTTCTAAATAAGCATAATTGCCATTTTTTAAAGCGGCTATATTATGTACCATATCTATTTCATCGGCTCCTTGCGACAAAGCTTCCCCCGCCTCAGCGGCTTTTACAGTTGCATACGTGTAGCCAAAGGGAAAGCCGACAACAGTGGCTATTTTTACACTGGAACTTTGTATTAATTGGGCAGCCTGCTTTACATAAAAGGGCGGAACGCAAACTGCTGCAAATTGGTACTCCATAGCTTCAGCACACAATTTTTGCACATCTTTTACATCAGTGGTTGGTTTTAGCGCTGTATGGTCAATAAAGGAAGCTATATTCATTTGAAAGTGTTTATTTTTAAGCGCACATTTAAGTTGCAAGGTAAATCCACAAAGTAAAATAAAACGCATTGAACATGAGTAAAACAAAAAGCTTGCTAATGGCTTGTGGCTTTCTGCTGTCTGTTTTCAGCAGTTACGCACAACCTACTTTCCCCGAAAATGGCGTAGCCGATCCAAGACACGGACACTATGCCTTTACTAATGCCACTATTGTAAAAGACGGCGTTTCTACTATTAACAAGGCTACATTGGTTATTAAAGACGGCCGGATTGTAGCCGTTGGTACTAACGTAAAAGTTCCGGCCGGAGCTGTTGAAATAGATTGCGATGGTAAATGGATATATCCTTCTTTTATTGACCTATTTACCGATTACGGCACACCGCCGCCAGCGCCACGCACAGCAGGTGGAAGTTTTTTTGGGCAGGCACAATTAACCAGTAATACAAAAGGAGCTTACGGATGGAACCAAGCTATAAAAAGCGATGTGTCGGCATTGCGTGTATTTTCTGTGGACGATGCAAAGGCAAAACCTTTACGCGAAGCAGGCTTTGGTACCGTACTAACGCATGTAAAAGACGGCATTGCCCGCGGTACCGGAACCCTTGTTTCGCTGGCAACTGATAAAGTCAATTTTGTTGTTATAAAAGATCGCGCATCGGCACATTACTCTTTTAATAAAGGAAGTTCTACGCAAAGCTATCCCAATTCTATGATGGGCATGATTGCATTGATGCGCCAAACTTATCTGGATGCTCAATGGTACAAAACAAAGCCTCAAAACGAAGGCTTGAATTTAAGCCTGCAAGCGTGGAACGAAACTCAGGACCTGCCACAGATTTTTGATGCCGGCGATAAATGGAACAACCTGCGCGCCGATAGAATTGGCGATGAATTTGGTGTTCAATACATTATCAAAGGCGGTGGAAACGAGTATCAGCGTGTAAAAGAAATGAAAGGTACCGGCGCTACTTTTATTCTTTCCTTAAACTATCCGGTGGCGCAAGATGTAGAAGACCCGAACGATGCTCGATTTGTTTCTATGGAAGTAATGAAACACTGGGAGCTGGCGCCTACGAATGCTGCTGCAATGGAAAAAGGCGGCATACCCTTTTGCTTAACTACCGCCGATCTGCGTGATCCAAAAACCTTTATGACGGCTTTACGAACAGCTATTAATTATGGTTTGTCGGAA
>JBBSRB010000187.1:0-2845 GCA_038243445.1 Chitinophagales bacterium
CTAAACACACTGGTTGTGATTTGCTTTCAATTTTTTATGTAGCTTAGTTCTTTTACAACGATGTCGAGCGCCGTTAATACGCCTTCGCCGTTGTGATTTGCTTTCAATTTTTTATGTAGCTTAGTTCTTTTACAACACGTTTGCCTGAAAGCCCCTGCTATATTGAATTTAAGCACTATTTTAGAATTAAAAAACGAGTGCTTCAACTCGTTTTTTAATTTCTATCTTATCTAAAAAACTTAGACTACCTAAATCTGTTGGTTTAATTACTGTCCTTTTAAGCTTTAAAAAAGTTCCAATTGCTGCGTAGTGTCAGGCGTTTTTACCGATGCTCTTCCGCGAAATATTTCCATCATACTAAATTGTTTGTCGGTAATGCACATTACTCCAACGTGGCCTTTTGGCGGCAGCATTGTTTTTACTCTTTTTACATGCACATCGGCACTTTCCCGGCTCATACAGTGCCGTATATACATGCTGAACTGGAACATTTGGAAGCCGTCTTTTAATATCTTCTTTCGGAAGAGTGCATATTGCTTTCGTTCCATTTTCGTTTCAGTGGGCAAGTCAAACATTACCATTACCCACATAATGCGGTAGGCATTAAGACGGTCAAAACGCATAGGCAGTTAGTTTTCATTTGGCGCTGTATTGCGGATAAATAATTTTTCTCGACTTTCCTTCGAAACATTTACTCAGCGAAGCTGTTGTACGTTGTACTGCATTTAGTAAAGGACTTTTTTGTCCTTCCAGTTCTACATCAAGGGCAGGAATGCTTAACAGCAGCTTTTTTTTTTCTGTATTCAGTTCCCACCACTCTTCATGCTTATTTATAATAGTGCAAACAATGCTGTCAACAAAAGGCCGGTAAGGTTCCATAATGTCATCAGCCAGGCAATAAGCATTGTACTGATTGCGATGAAAAATCCCAAGTGTTGGTAACAAGCCGGAACCTACAAGGCTGCGGGCCACAATAGCCCTTAAAATGGCATACCCATAGTTCAAAAGATTGTTAGGTGGCAGGCCGTAACGTTCGCGGCGAAATTCCGGCACTTCGGTAAACAGCCGCTTCCAATAATAAGCAGCGGCTTTGGCTTCGTGGTTTTCAGCATCTCCGCTGGAAACTGTTTTAGATATGTTGTGTAAATATTGGGAATCTTTGCCTTGATGTTTTAAGTGAATTGCCTGGTTCCGAATTTTAGCAATAATGGTTTGCTGCCACAATTGTTTTTTTAACGGTTGAGAAGCTTCTACCTGGGCTTTAAATTTTTGACTTTGCAAAGTGTTGCCATCAAGGTTCAACATTAAACCCACCGGGTGGTGGGTTGCATCGCAATTAATAAGGGCTACATTATATGCTAACAGCTTTGCCATCAAACCCTGCGTAATGGTAATCTGCGGATGGTCTAAAATCAGCAGCCCAATGTCCTCGATAGGCACTGTTTTGGTTTCGCCGGTTTCCTGCATTTCTACCACCATTTGTTCGATGGACGTTTTGAGATAGGCAGGGTTGCCAAAGTAAAGGGTACGTTTAATCATGTTAAGCGCTTTGGTTGCTGCTTAAAAGATAAACAACGGTTTTTAATTTTCAAAACCTTTGTTATGAATGTATCCGTTAACAAAATGTCCAAAATAATTATTACTTACTTAGTATTCTCCTATTTTTTTAATTTGCCCAATGTGATTAACTCGCACCTTGACTACTTTTTCAAGTTTTGCAGGTGTTTGAATAAATCTATAGGTAATTTCAGAAAGAGATTTTTTGGTTTTTAATAATTCTCCATCTACGGCTTTTGTCTCGAAGTGGTGGTTAAATACATAATTTTTTTTAGAAATTTTTTGAACCCTGAACAAATTTTGACTTATCAATTTGTTATTTGAAGGATTTAATAAATCTAATTCTGAAGGATCAAAATTTGTTGAAGGAAAAACAAAATATTCATTCTGTTTTATGGTAAATAAAAATTGCCAACCCAGTACTTGATTGTATGTTTTATTAATTATGGATAAGCCCTGATTAACTCTTTCTACGGCTTCATAAAAGGAAACAATTTGCTCTTGCAAATTACCCTTTTCATCACGATAAATAGCCACATGATGGTTGTTACCAGTACTCACGAAATCAACTGGTATTTTATTACCGTTCTTGTCCAAAATGTCTTTCCCTACGTGGTCTTTCTTTGTATGCAAAGGTTCTGCATTTTTTACCCCGCTAATCGTAACCCCTTTTATAGCTATGCCCTTTTCTTTATTAAGCCATATTGGGTTTTTATCGAGGTTGGAAAATGCCTCCTTAGCATTACCCTTGAACTCATCCAATCTTTTTTGCAGAATTTTTCTGACACCTATATCAATTACCTTTTCTATGCTTTTTACATCTTTAAAATTGTCTGGTGTTACAGCTTTACGAATGGTATAGTCAGCCTCCAGGCAAACCAATTTAACTTTTTCAGGTACAACAGTCTTTTTTTCAGCATCTGTATAAACCGGGTTTTTAGAAAGGCTGTTCGGCCCGGTAAATGCAGCTTTGGGATCATTGTTATATTCTTTTAATCTTTTCAAGAGTGCATTACGATATTTAATAGAGGCTACCGTGGATAATTTTTCCGCGTCAAACTTTGCACTTACCTTTTCTTCGTTGGTTACGTATTGGCGAAGCTTGCCGTAAACTGTCTCTTTATGCAACTGGCCACGAGGGGTCAATTCAATTTTTGTCCTATCTACTCCTTTGCTTTTAAATTTGTTCTTGTTTTTAGTTACCACTTTATTTTTAGCCTTGAAAGAAATCAAAACATTTTCCAAATGCTTTTTTGCCTCTTCTCTAAAATTAGGTAAGGGTTCTTTA
>JBBSRB010000188.1:0-2737 GCA_038243445.1 Chitinophagales bacterium
AGATTTTGATAAAGGAATTTATTTTAAAAAGCTAAACAAGCTGCAGGTAGTATTTAAATCGGATGCGCAATAATGACTCTTTCGCCGGACAGTATTTTTTTTATTGTTTTTGTTTTTATTGCCGTTCTTCTTTTTCATGCGCTAACAAGCTATAAAGCAAAGCTGGCTGTTATAGTAGGGGCAAATGTTCTGTTCTATATTTCCTTTGGCATTTCTTACTTTTTAATGCACCTGTTATTGGTAGGGCTTGCTTATACAATGGCGTTGAACACCGGAAATAGCAAAAAAACGTATAAAATACTAACAGCAGCCGGACTACTCTTACTACCTCTTCTTTTATTTAAAACAGGGGCTTTAGAAAACGCTTTAAATTTTTTGGGTACAAAAGCTAAAAGCAGTTGGACGGAAGCCGTGCAATGGGTGCCTATTGGGTTGTCGTTTTACACCTTTACTTTAGTAGGTTATGTATCCGATGTATATAATGGCTATGTGCAACCCGAAAAAAAGTTCTGGCGGCTGCTGGCATTTGCTGGTTTCTTCCCTACCATTTTAGCCGGCCCAATTGAAAGAAGCCGTTCTCTGTTGGTACAGTTAAAAGGGCCTTTTTCGCAAACAACCTCTAATCAAATAAGCCAGGGATTGTTATGGATATTTTGGGGTATTTTTAAAAAAAAAGTAATTGCCAATAACATTGCTTTTGTTATTAATCCCATTTTTGCAGATCCTGCTTCTTACTCCGGCTTTGTACTTTACCTAACCGCTTTGCTTTTTGTAGTGCAGATATTTGCCGACTTTTCGGCTTACTCCGATATTGCTACCGGTGCAGCCGGCATGATGGGTATTCGGGTAGCGCCAAATTTTCATCCCGACATTTTTTATTCCTCATCGCGTAATGTGTATTGGAGACGATGGCACATCAGTCTTACAACATGGTTTCGCGACTATGTGTATTACCCTTTGTCCAAAGGCAAAAAACCAATTTATATTCTTTACTTAAATATTATTCTCGTCTTTTTATTAACCGGCTTGTGGCATGGCTTATCCATCGCTTTTATATTATGGGGCTTGCTTAACGGCCTATCGCTTATTGGCGAACAATCGTTTATTAAATGGCGCAAAAAAAAGTTCCCGGCACTGGAAAGCAACCAGGTTATAAAGGCAATTTATATAAGCATTGGCATTTTGCTAACTTTTCACATCAGCGCTTTTTTCGGTATTCTTTTCAGGATGGAAACCCTTGACAACTTTACAAAATTTATAAGCGCATTAAGTAACAGCACCTCTGCGGCGTCGCTCAATGTTAAACGAACTGCTGTGGTTATCTTGTTCGCTCTTATAGTTATGGCAGTTTTATCAAAAAAAATTAATACAAAAAACCCTTTATATTTTACCTGGCTATTTACAAATAAACAGGCATGGGGCACTCTTTTTTTACTTATTTCGTTGATCCTTTATTTAGGTCATGATGGAAAAATCTCTTTCTATTACTTCCGCTTTTAAATACGTGCTTAAAAGCATTGCACGGCTTTGCGCTTTGTTGCTATTTCTGGTTATTAGCAATGAAGTTATTTTTTATTTTTCACTGAACGTTTGGCCGGGACATGGAGATTATTTGATAGAAATAGAAAGAAAAGCCGACCAGTACGACCGTTACTTTTTAGGCTCCAGCAGAACAGAACTTAGCATAAACACACCGTTGTTCGACCGGCTGCAAAACAACGGAGTAAGTAGTTTTAATCTCGGTAGCAGCAATCAAACACTCATTGATCAATACCTGACCTTAGAAAATTTAATTTCTTCTGGTAAAGAAATAAAAGAATGTGTTTTTGAATTGATTCTTCCGGCTTTTGATAATTATTATAAACCGGTTTCTTATACGCAAGCGCTGCCCGAAGTGATCCGCTTTTCGGCGCAATTGCCGACGCAAGTGAGATATGATTTTTTAACAGATGTTCTTAAAAAAAGGTTTCGTTTGCTGTTTACACATTATTCTAACAATGCCATTTTAGACAGCGTTAATAGTAAACAAGGTTACCGGCTTCAAAACCCACCTTTTCGTGCCTACCGGGGAACAGAAGAAAGAAAAACAGATATTGCTGAACCTATAACTTTAAATGATGATCAGAAAGAAACGCTGCTTATTACGCAATTAATCCTTCAACGAATAACAGAACGTTGCCAAAAGAGTAACATCAGGCTTTTGTTCCTGCTTCCTGTTCAGATAGGCGTAACAGAGCTGCCCCTTTTAAACACTCTATGGGCAAACTTACCGCCTGCCCAAAAGTGGGAAACCTCGGAGCAGTTATTATGGCAAGAATTAAGGCAGCCACAATTCTGGCGGGATTTTTTGCATACAAATGAAGCCGGTGCAGTTCTTTATACAAAAATTCTTTCGGATACTTATCCACCTAAATAATTTTTGAACAGTAAACTATACACACTGCCAAAAATTAATAAAACTGATCTTTTTTTGCAGACCCGATAACCATTATATTGTTTTTTCAACTCTTAAACTTAATTAATTCTTCAACTTCCCACCAATCCATTATGCACTAAATATTCTGCTATTTGCACTGCATTGGTGGCAGCGCCTTTGCGCAAATTATCGCTTACTATCCACATATTTAATGTGTTCGGTTGTGTTTCATCACGGCGCAGCCGGCCAACAAATACCTCATCCCGTTCATGTGCGTTTAAGGGCATTGGGTAAAGCTGTTGCGCAGGCTCGTCTTCCACA
>JBBSRB010000189.1:0-2720 GCA_038243445.1 Chitinophagales bacterium
AATAGGGACAGAGCTTCTTCTTTAGTGGCTTTTTGGTGCACCAAGGCCATTAGGGCACGCGTCATGGCAGATGGGTTAGCATGCTGAATAACATTACGCCCATAAACAATTCCTCTTACGCCTTGTTTCATTAACTCAAACGTACGGGCCACAATTTGTTCGTCGGTGGCTTTTCCTCCGCCTCTAACCAACACCGGAATTCGGCCGGCCGTTTCAACTACTTTGCTATATTGGGAAACATCATCACATGGATCAGCTTTAATAATATCTGCTCCTAATTCTACTGCCTGCCGTACTAAAGGAACAATCTTTTTTAAATCGCCATCCACCATATATCCTCCGGCTTCACTATTTGGTTGAAACACCAAAGGCTCAATCATTAAAGGCATTGAATAATATTCGCAGGCAGGCTTTATTTTCAAAATATTTTGAATGCACTGATCGGTGACTTCGGGTTCTCCGGGAATACGAAACAGGTTTACCACTACACAGGTTGCATCTAAACGAATGGCATGAACGACCGGCTCTTCTATCATACGGCTAAACAAACTTCGCGGCAACTCGCTTCCATATACATTGGCAACATCTGTTCGCAACACAAGCGAAGGCTTAAACCGGCCGGGCAACGATTGTAAATAATCAGCTTGTCCAATAGTTAATTGAATTGCATCGGGGGCGGCCTTTACCAATACATTTATTGCCGCCTCAATGTTTTCAATGCCTTTTAAAAATGGCTCTTCATTAAAAAAGCCATGGTCAATTGCCACATCAAAGCAGTTGTTTGATTCGTTATTAAATAATCGATTTAACCGGTAACTTTTCATGCGACCAAATTACAAATAAATATACAACTTGTATATACATTTCAATATTTTTATTTCCGGTACTTAATTATTTATATTTTTGGAGCAAGGGGCCCGAAAGCAGAAAGCACTACTACCGACAAAAGTATCCAACGCTTATTTTTTTGCTGTAAACGCTACCAAAGTCTTAAGCTTTTTAGTTACAAGGTGATGCTGATTTTTTAGTTATGATACGATTGAAATCTATGCTAAACTAATTAGGCTACTCGGTCTTTGTTTACTAAAGTGTTGATTGACGTTTAATATAAAAGCCAATTTTTTATATTACTTTTAAATTTGTTCATTCTGCTATTATCTTTAGAAAAAACGTTTCCATGATTGGTGTAAAGTCCATCCCGCTTTATAAAAAAATTATTACTGAACTGAAAAGCCAGATTCAAAGCGGCGAATACAAAGCGGGGGATATGCTGCCTTCGGAAAATGAACTTTGTAAACACTATTTAACCACAAGAGTAACTATTCGGCATGCACTAAGCGAACTGGCGAATGTGGGTTTTATTGTTCGGCATTCAGGCAAAGGCAGTATTGTTTCGGAACCCAAAAACGGATTAGGAATTTTATCGGTTCGGGGCGTTACCGGAGGAATTGGTAATTTAAAATTGAAAACTAAAATTATCACGAAACCGCAAAAAACAATTTGGCCGAAGGATTTCTTTTTTAGTTACAGCGCGAGAGAAAAAATGGCTGGCTGTATTTTTTTCACCCGTCTTCGACTTTTGGAAGACCTTCCTATTTTATACGAAGAAACCTACATAAGCAACATTAACTTATCGGGTTTTACTAAAAATAAACTTGAAGACAAATCACTTTTTACACTGCTGCAGGATAAGTATCAGATAGAAATTAAACGAGGCGAGCAAAAGATTTGGGCTATTCCTGCTACAAAAGAAATTGGCGCCTTTCTAAGTTTAAAAAAGGGTGAACCTGTGGTACATTTGAAACGAAAGCTGAATACAAATAACAATAACATAAATGTTTACTCTTTTGTTTATTGTAATACGAGTGAATACTATTTGCAGGATTCTTTTTGAAACATTGATATACAATCCATCCGGAATTACTACTGAACCGCCAGCGTTTTTTTGCAAAACCATCCATAATATATAATGTACAGGTACGCTGCTGCCGGGATTAAAAACGAATGTTTTAATCCATACGTGTCGGCGGCCAAACCCTGCAAAAGGGGCAATAATGCGCCACCTAAAATACCCATAATCAGGAGCGAAGAACCCTGACTTACATATTTGCCTAAGTTGAAGATTGAAAGGGTAAAAATGTTTGACCACATAATAGAGTTAAACAATCCCGTAGCTACGATGGACCATGTGGCAATTTGACTTTCGGCAAATACAGTAATAAGCACTAAAACAAAATTGACCACCGCAAACACCATTAGTGTTCTGGCCGAACCGGCCCCTCCTACAAAGTAGCCCAAAAAGCTTAACCCAATACATGCGGCAAAAGCCCCTTTTTGAAGTGTATTTAAGTCAATAATACTTACCAGTAAAACAAATAAAAGAGCAGCCGTGCCGAACATGTATGCCAGTTTTTTTATAGTGGTGAGTTTTTGATTAAGATAAATAGACCCTAAAAAACGTCCAATCATTGCACCGCCCCAATATAGAGCCAGATAATTTTTTGCACCTGCTTCGCCACCATCGTTGGAGAGAAAATTAATCATAAAGCTGCCAATGCACACTTCGGCGCCTACATAAAAAAAGATAGCAAAAATGCCCCATTTAAGTTGCGGATATTTTAAAGCACCTACACCTTTCGATTCGATGCTTTCTGACTTAAAACTAGGAAGCTGAATAAAATAAACCAGCACCGCAAGTACCAGGAAAAGGATACAGAAGA
>JBBSRB010000190.1:0-2661 GCA_038243445.1 Chitinophagales bacterium
ATGCGGCTGCTACTCCTAACTATAAACTTTCTTTCATTTCCCAACCATCATGCACGCCCATTAGCAAACCGGCTGCAAATGCATCACCTGCTCCAACAGCGCCAATAATCTGTGCAGCTTCAATAGCCACTGTGCCTTGATATAAACGCTCGCCACTTTTGTTAACTGCTAATGCGCCATCCGGAAAATGAACAATTACCCACTGACAAACTCCTTGCTCCAACAAACCTTCTGCTGCAGCAAAACAATTTTGCACCTGAATGATATGATTAACAACCGTTTTTGCGCCTGTTAGTCGGCCCAATTCAAATTCGTTTATAAATAGATAGTCTATGAATGGAAGACTTGGCGGCACCACTGTTTTAAACCGATACGAGTCTTCGCTAACAAGATCGGCAGCAGTAATAAACCCTTGTTCCTTGGCCTTCTGTAACACCTCTGCGGCACCGGTTAAACCGTTTTCTTCTACCTTGTCTAAGCTATTGAGAAGAAGCAGATAACCTAAGTGAAAAATTTTTGAGTTTGATTTTGAAAAATCGAAATGGTCTTTGGCAAGTAATGCATTTGCGCCCCGCTGATGAAAAAAAGTACGCTTGCCAGTTGATGCCACGGACATTACATCAGTATAAGAAGTTGCTGCCGTACTCGTTTTTTGAAGTTGAGTAATATTGATGCCCATGCGCTGACAATCATCTATAATTATATCGCCGTTGCCATCGGCTCCCACTACACCGATGGCTTCTAAAGGAAAATCGGAGCCGAGCATAAAAAGGTCTTTCAACACATTATAAGCGCAACCACCATTGCTGGAAAACTGTTCAGAAATGTTGGCTAACGTTTCCTGATTAGGGTAGGTATCAATCACTTTTATCTGATCAATAATCCAATTACCAGCAGCTAAAATCCCTTTCCTCATGCTTGGGTCTTTTCAGATACTAAACGCACTTCGGGTTTTTCATTTTCTTCAATTTCAGGGTATCGGCCAATAGCTTCATCCCAAAAAAAGTTATCGTTTACATCATCGTTGGCCGTGGATACTTCGCCTATAATACATTCGGCAGAAACAGGGTAAAACAGGTGCCAAACACCAGGTTCAATAGTTACCCTTTCGCCTGCCGCAAACACCACCTCAACCCCTTCCTGCACTAATTGAAAAACACCATTTCTTTTAATTTCAATATTGCTGCTGATTTGTTCGCCTGGATGATTTTTCCAAAATCGAATTGCCAGCTCACCCGTTCTGCATACAATGTCTTCTTTCTTTTTCTTATGATAATGGTGGGGTGTTGTTTGACCCCTTTTTGCATACATCAACTTTTCGCAATATTCATTTTCAGCTGCCAGGTTAATTAGTACCAGGCCTTTCTCGTTAAAGTTGCCCAAACCAAAATCAGTAACATCCCATTGAGGGTTTGGCGGCAGGCTCCAGCCACCTTTTACAAAGCAGGACGAAGCTTCTTTAAAAGCATTATTTATCTGGGATCGTTTCATACTAATTCTGGCATTTCGTTTACTACTGCCACTACACTATTTTGTTTGTTTGATTGCATAGCCGCTAAAAACACCCGGTGACTTTCTACGGCTTCGGCCGGTGTTACACAACCAAAACGGCCTGCTAACTGACCTTCTCTTTCTATCAAAAAAGCAGCAAACATTTGCATAAAGCAATCGGTGAAACCGGCCTCAAAAATGCCACCGGTAATTGTTTTAAAAAGTGTTTGAAAGCCAAGGTCCGTCCGCTTCCAGCATTGCTCTTCACCTGCCTCAAACGTCCATAAAGCTTTGGTGTCTTTTGTACTGTATTTAACTCCGCCCCTTGTTCCCAACACTTCAATGTACCAAGTGTTTGTTTCGCCGGGAGCTAAACGCTTCATCTCTAAAAGCATAGGCACTTTTATACCTTCAATGTTGATCCAGGTATTTAACGTGGCGTTGTTCCAGGTATCGCATTCGGCCCAGCCGCCCCATCCATCGGGCCTTTTTGTTATAATTTTTTGCAGTTGCGCAAACACCGTTTCTGGCTTCCAGCCTAACCGCAGCGGAATGTGTAATACATGCATGCCTAAATCACCCATTACACCAATTTCTCCGCAAAATTTATTTTGTCGTTTCCAGTTGATTGGCTTTTGAGCGTTTAAATCGCTGGAGTGCAGAAAGCCTGCTTTTACTTCGATCATGTTTCCCAGTCGTCCAGACTGCACCTCGGCTATTACCCGTTGTGGTCCGGGCAAAAAAGGCATTTCGGAGCTGCACCGTACAAACCGATTGTATTTTTCGGCTGCTTCTTTTATTTGCATAGCGGCGGCTAAATCTACTCCAAAGGGTTTTTCGCCCAACAGGTCTTTGCCAGCCTGTAATATTTCTATATAAATGTTTTTGTGTAAGTGGTGCGGAACAGCAACATAAATTACATCAATCTCTTCTGAAGCCAAAAGTTTTTGGTAATCTGTAGTAATTAATTTAACTGTATCGAGTTGTTTATACCATTGCAGTACATCGGGATTTAAATCACACACACCCACCAACTCTGGTTTTATTTCCAAACCTTGCAAAGCAAACCAACGCCCAAATGAGCTTGCTGCTTCTTTACCCATTAAGCCGCCGCCGATAATACCAAACTTAATTATTTTCATATTTAGCAATTATGGATTTAATAGGGAC
>JBBSRB010000191.1:0-2548 GCA_038243445.1 Chitinophagales bacterium
AAACCCATTGTTATCAATTGCCCCGGCTCCGGCTGCCGCATCAAAAGCCATCCATGTAAATCTTTATGGCGGCACCAACGCTTACAGCAGCAGCGAATGGAACAACTGGGATGTAAACAGCAGCTTAAGTCTTAGCTCGCTTAAATATAACGATGCAACAGTTTCAACCATTGGCGCGGTTTTAAGCAAAAGTGAAGGTGTTAATGATAACGGCTCCACGTATGGCGCTGGTATGGCACCCGCCGAAGTATTGCGTTACACATCAAACTCCGCGTCTTCACGCACGCTTACACTTAGCGGCCTATCTACCAACAAAACGTACAACCTGGAACTATTCGGAAGCAGAGATAACTATAGCGGAAACTTTACAGTGTACACTATTAATGGTGTAGCTCAGAATGTTTCTACTTACAAGAATCTTGCAGGTAGTGCAGCATTTACTAACATTGCTCCTAATTCAAATGGTCAAATTGTAGTAAGTATTGATAATAGCCAGAATTACAATTACCTGAACGGGTTTACATTAACTGAAGCTAAAGTACTTCAGGTAAACATTTTCGGAGGTTCTTATGCTTATAGCAATGCTGCCTGGAACAACTGGAATGTAAGCGGCAGCTTAAGCTCCGGAGCATTAAATTATAACGATGCCACTGCTTCTTCGATTAGTGCGGCTTTAAGCAAAAGCAGCGGAGTAAACGATAATGGTTCTACTTATGGCAGCGGCATGGCGCCTGCAAGTGTACTACGGTATACATCCAACGCTACTGTGGCAAGAACACTTACCATCAGCGGCCTTTCTGCCGATAAAACGTATAGCCTGGAACTGTACGCAAGCCGCGACAATTATAGTGGCAACTATACTGTGTTTACTGTTAATGGAGTAACAGAAAGAACATCTACTTATAGAAACTTCACTGGCAAAGCAGTATTTAGTAGCCTGGTGCCTTCATCTTCAGGTACGATTGTGGTTACTATATCAAACGACCAAAATTATAACTACGTTAATGGTTTTACACTGATAGAGGGAAGCTCTTCTTCGGCAACGGCCAGAACAGCAACTACTGCAACGACCACTTCAAATACATCTGAAACTATAGAATCTTCACTTGTAGTATCGCCTAATCCATTCACCGATAAGTTTGCCCTTAAGGTAACCAACAATTTAACCGGTGCATTAAAGGCGCAAATTGTGGATGCAAAAGGAGTTGTTAAAAAAGAGTTTTCGTTAACCAAGAGCCTCACCGGAACCATGCAAACGTACCTTTCTGCAGGCGAACTGCCCGCCGGATCGTATGTAATTAAGGTGCAAATGACTGGATGGAGTCAAACACTTCCAGTGGGAAAACTATAACTCATAAAACAATAATCTAAAAAGGTTGGCAGAAATGCCAGCCTTTTTTTTGCCGAAGCGTTATCAAAAAAACTCCATAATGGGGTAAGTCAATGTTCTCATAAAGAGGATATTCCAGCTTTGTAGTGTTTGGCTCTTAGAATAGATTTAACTGCCTGCAAAAAGGCAAAGAAAATTTTTCCGCAGCCATCCCTTTTTCAAGGGTTTTGTTCCAGTGAGATGACTTTTATTTCTTTATTTACAAAGCAGTGGGATTGTCTCAATACGATAATTAATGCAACGCAACAAGGTAAAAAACCTTATAAAAAGGGGTGGCAGCAATGTTTGCCAATGTTTTAATGAGTAGAAATGATGCTGCGTTTATACCTGTGCGGCAGCAAAATACTTTAAAGCTTGTGATTCGGAGAGGCAGGTTTTCTTCACATTATTTATAGAAATGTTCAGGCATGGAGCGATCTTTTTTCCTTGAAAAGGCCACTTTGTAAGGATGAAAATTCGGAAGAAAAGATTTGCAGATGAAAACAAGGATAACGTTTCGCGCTCAACCGGTTGTCGAATTTAAAAGGTTTAAAAAAGGGGGTACTGAAGAATGGAAATTCACAAACAGAGTCATAAAAAAGCAGGACTGTTGTTGTCCTGCTTTTAGTTTAGTGTTATTTTTTTTAATCCTGTTGCTTAATTAATGTTGATGTGCTCTTTTTACCTCCCTGAAAGACTTCCGCCTGGTAAACGCCAGGGCGATAGTTATTACCAAGAGAAATAATACTGTTTACAGAAATGTTTTGCAACTCTTCAATTATTTTTCCGCTCAAATCAAAAACCCGCAAGCGCACGGGCGCATTGCTGTTGCTTTTTACCTTTAAAGAAAACGAATTTTTCGTTGGGTTTGGAGAAGCCAAAACATCTAATCCTTCTTTTTCCAATGCAAACAATCGTATTTCGCCTGAATTAAGCATGGGCGAAACTGCAACTGTACTGCTTCCGGCGTTTTCGGCTAACGTAAACCCATTAATATAATTGTAGGTTTGAGCGTTGGAGATGGTGATGATGAGTTGTCCTGAAGAGTTGGGGGTCAGGTTTTCGAAAGAAGCCTTTGAGGTCAGGTTCTTATAAGTAGAGATGCTTTGAGAAGCCCCGCTGGTGGTAAACACCGTAAAGTTTCCGCTATAGTTATCTCTGCTTGCATAAAGCTCCAGG
>JBBSRB010000192.1:0-2509 GCA_038243445.1 Chitinophagales bacterium
AAGCAAGGCATTGGTAACATAGACCGATGCATCTAAAAAGTCCGGTGTCAATTCGGCAACATCGGCATCTATCTTACCCCTAAATACCAGGTGCTCGGTAGTAAAATGGAGTGGCAGTGTTTTAATGCTGTCTACTACGGCGTTCAGCCGGTAAGTGGTGTTTTTTAAATTGCCGGTTGCGTGGGCTGTAAGGTCTATGTTTGGGTCGCTGATGTCGATATTAACAGCAAACACGTTTTGTTTAAATGCGCCGTCAAGGCGAACGTTTCTATATGTATAATTGTTGTATCCTACAGAATAAACAGCTCCATCGAAAGTTGTATTGGTCGTTTGGGGAGTAAAACCCGAGCCTTTTAATTTAAGTTTGGCCGAAAGGGTACCAACCGGAACAGCACCCCTTAAGATAGAACCCAGTTGCAGGGAAGTGGCGCTTATAGTTGCGTTATAGCGAGCTGTGGCCGGTGAGGTTAAATTGCTGAACTGTCCGCTTACGCCTACATTCCCAACCGAACTTGTAACAGTTAAGTTAGTAGAAAGAGCGCTCATGTTGCCGGAAAGGGTACCACTTGCAGCAAACGTTTCGGGCAATTTAATTTCTGCAGTAGATAACCGGGAGCCGGTAAACAAGCTAATATCGGTTTGTGAAGTGTGCAGCCGCCGTATGGTGAAAATGCCGCCTGCTTCTGCTGGATTGTTTAGCCCCGAGAGAGTGCCAAAAGCATCTAAGCGGGTGTTTTTCAATCCTGCAAACTGAAGCGCATCAACATGCAGACGGTTCATATTGCCGCTTCCTTGTATGTTTACCTTCCACACAGCCGATGGGTTTGAAAAAGCAGGATGATTTCTTAACTGAGGGGCAAAGGTCAATATATCTTTTACCTGTACGTAGCTGTTGTCTACATTTATATCAATAAGGGTTTCGGCAGGCTTTTTTGCAAGCGCCTCAAAGGATTCATATTCTAAAATAACGCTGCGTTTTATTTCTGTGCCCGGTGTTTTTATCAACAGGTCTTTTAAGTAAGCCTGGTTGTTTGCGTAAAGTAAATCGCCTTCAAGGGCATCTAACTCAAAACCACTTTTCTCTTTAAAAAAGCCTTTGGTTACCAGGGCGCTTATCGAATCGGAACTAAAAAGAAGGTTTTGCGCATGCAGTGTTAAACTGTCCGCACGCATGTGGGCAAAGTCCATTCCTGAGCGCTGCGCCGGCGTATTGTCGTTATCAAACTGGAAAGTATTATTGTCAATGGCAACGTCATCAATTCTAAACGTCCAGTTTTGCTGTTGCTGTGCCGCAACCTCTTGCTTTACCTGTTTCTCCAGCTCTTTCGCCTCAGCATGTTGTCCTAATTTTATAACGCTTATTGCGTTGGCTAATTCTAACTTATCTAAATGAATAATACGATTTTGAAGATCGAGATTTTTGCCCTTTACAGAAAGTTTATCAATATTAAAAGCAGTTTGCAGCGCCGATGGACGGTTGCCATACTGAATGGCAATATCTTCCAGCGTTACAGTTCCAAAACTTAAGCGCAAGGTAATTGGTTCTGCAGCTTCAGCCATATCCGAAATAGCATCGCCAGGAGTTACAAGCGGTTTAAATTGCATGTAATTAGCACGTAAATCTTTCACCGCTAAGGTAGGTATGCTATAAATAGAGTTGGTTAAATCGAGTGTATCAATATTTGCTGCAAGGTTACCAATGTAGGTATCCATATCATTACCGGTAAGTACATCTTTATAAACAATACGGGAGTTAGCAATGGAAAACTGTTCTACCGCAAGCTTTAAAGGAGCGCTTTGAGCAGTATCGGCAACGGCTGTCTTTTGGGTTACAAATGCATCTACAATAAATTGAAAGTTAAACGCTGTGTCGGGCAGTGTTCGTTTTATTTTTGCGGTGATATCTTTTATTTCGAGGTTATGAATTTCTACTTCGCTGGAAAGAAGCTTTAATAGGGTAATATCTACTTTAATGGTTCCGCCTGAAAGGAGCGTATCTTTAGTTTGGTCTTCTATATAAATGTTTTCTAATAAAACTTTACGGGGAAGTCCAATGGAAATAGAGCCAATTTCTACTTTGGTGTTTAATTTATTTTCAAGATAATTTTCCACTTTATTAGTGGCAAAGCGCTGCACCGGCGGAGTTAGCAATAGTAAAAACACCAGCACTACAAAAAGTACCAAAAACAAAATAATCCTGACTAAAATGCGTGCGGTTCGTTGCAGTCCGTTTGTGGTTTTTTTTTCTTTTTCCATTAGAGATTTTAGCGGCTGTATCTATTAGGCAAAAAACAGGCCTTTAATGCCTTTTGTAGCACGGTGTGAAATGGCAGGGCTAAACTGCTTGCTCTCCTTCGAACAGTGGCTTTTGTAGAAATAAATCTACAAGCTTTTGTTCTCGTCTATTGCATTAGCAGCCGGGCGCCTTTTTACACAAATAAAGGTAAAAAGGTTTAAAAAAGGGGTGGATTGCTGCCCCGTAATTTTCAAAACCTTTAAAAAAGGGTGT
>JBBSRB010000193.1:0-2442 GCA_038243445.1 Chitinophagales bacterium
AGGTTGCAGCACGCAGCTCGTCTGTTGTACCTGCACGCCTGCCCCGCATTTCATCACCAGCCAGTTCAAAAAGATCTTTTTTTAAATCCTCTTCTTTGATTGAGGAAAGTGCAGGAGGAACACCGGTTAAAGAACTGTTGGATGTGTTTTGGGTGTATGCAGTTTGGAAGATAAAAGCGCTTATTAAGAGCCTGAAAAAGTAGTTCATTATTTAAAATTGATGGTTATTGAAAAAATCAAAAAATAGTACAAGATGTTTTCTACCAGATTGTTTGTGCTTTCAAGTTTAGCAATTTCTTTTGCTGATGTAAAGTGTAGTTGAAATTAAGAATCTTTTCTTTTTAGTTGGGCAATTGTTTTGCGGTCGGCCGCTAACCGTATTTTATTTTTCTCCACCATTTTGTATGTACTCTAATGTTCTAATTGGTGGTGCAACGAAATTAATAAATCAGCAATGCAAACCATAAAAAAGCATCAGTACTGAAAATGATGGGTAAGATTACCTGCATAAGGATGCAGTAACACCCTTGATAATAATTAACAGCAATCTTTTTTTTGTTGTCATGTGTAACTTAACGTTCCTATAAATTTTAAAAAGAACAAAATAGCGAACACACTATTTTTGCTCCTTCAAATTAATAAATAGAAGCTCCGTAAATATAAACTTACGTTTCTGCCAAAGCTGCTGGTGTTTTATAAACACTGGAAGAAGAAAAGGCTTCTCATTCCAATAGCATAAATTATGTCAAGCAGCACGGCGCAACACAAACCTTCAAAATCATCTGTAGTTGCCGCTTTTGCTGCTATATATATACTTTGGGGTTCTACCTACCTGGGCATTTTATACGCTATCGAAACCATACCCCCCTTTTTAATGGCTTCTGCCCGTTTTTTAATTGCCGGCGGCTTACTTTTTGGATGGTGCCTGCTAAAAGGCGAACGGCTGCCGCCAACAAATTCCATTTATAAAATTGCTTTTTCGGGTATGCTAATGTTGTTTATAGGCAACGGCGCTGTAACCTGGGTTGAGCAATATCTGCCCACTGGTTTGGCTGCTATTATTGTGGCTACTGTTCCGCTATGGTTTGTGTTGTTAGATAAGCAGCATTGGTCGTTTTACTTTTCTAATTGGGGCATTATTGCAGGTTTGCTTATAGGGTTTGCCGGCATTATTTTGCTGTTTTGGGGTAAGGAGGCTGCCAGCCTTTTTAACGCTCCAATTAAGATTTTGAGTTTGGCGGTATTAATCTGCGGAACCATTGGCTGGACGGCAGGATCGCTTTACGCCAAGTATAAAAAAATGGAAGGTTCTACCATGATGAAAGTGGCGCTGCAAATGCTTGTTGCCGGAGCGGCCTTTTTAATCACGTCTTTTATTGCCGGCGAGCAAGCCCATTTTCAACTAAGCGCCGTTACAACACAATCTTATCTTGCCTTGCTTTACCTTGTCATTTTTGGGTCGTTAATTGGCTACCTGGCGTATATGTGGTTGTTAAGTGTTCGCCCGGCTTCGGTTGTGGGAACGTATGCTTATGTAAACCCTGTGGTAGCTGTTTTTTTGGGCTGGCTTTTTGTTGGCGAAACCATTAGTAAACAACAAATAGTTGGACTTGCTATTATTATAATAGGATTATTGCTGGTGAATTTATACAGAGAAAAAGGAGAACCAATGCCCGAAACGACTGAAAATGCCCAATAAAATTCCAGGCGTAAAACGGAGCCCCAGATCCCGTCCCGGGTAAACTGTGCAACAGACAACGATAGTATAGCTGCAGCTTGGTACAAAAAAAGTTAGCTCGAAATGCTTGTTGGCCGCGCTTTTAAAAGCAACGGCGTCAATGGTACACTTCCTTTCTTACCTTTATTCAACTTAACTATTTACTATGCAGGTTTGGAAAGAATACCAGGAAAAGAATAAAGACCGTTTTTTAGAAGAAATGCTGGAACTGTTGCGCATACCATCGGTAAGCGCCAAAAGCGAGCATAAAGAAGATATGACAACGTGCGCAAATGCAGTGCGTCAGCGCCTGTTGGACGCGGGCGCAGATAAAGCCGAAGTAATGCAAACGGCAGGGCACCCGGTGGTGTATGCCGAAAAAATAATAGATCCATCGAAACCAACAGTATTGGTGTATGGGCATTACGATGTGCAGCCGGCAGAACCGCTGGATCTATGGACTAACCCGCCGTTTAAACCTACTATCAGGGACGGAAAAGTATATGCACGCGGCAGTGCCGACGATAAAGGACAGTTTTACATGCACGTAAAAGCATTGGAAATTTTAGTAAAGACCAACACGCTGCAAACCAATATTAAATTTTTAATTGAAGGCGAAGAAGAAGTAGGCTCGCCAAATTTGGGTGCTTTTGTAGCCGAAAATAAAGAGCTGCTAAAAGCCGATGTTATTTTAATTTCCGACTCTTCGATGCTAAGCATGGAAA
>JBBSRB010000194.1:0-2426 GCA_038243445.1 Chitinophagales bacterium
GCAGCCGCATGTTCTTCTCTCTTTCATGTAGCCCCATCTGACGGTATAAAAAAGTACAACGAATGCTTGCAACTCATATTTCAATACGGATTAAAAGAACAGCCCCGCGGCTAAGTAGGCGCTGAGAACGCAAAGGCAATTGCTTCTTTTAGATGCGTCAAAACCAGTTCTTTGTTGATTTTCTTTGAAGTGAAAATAAGATAATTATGAAAGGGATAAATCGTACATTATTGGGTTTAGTGACAGGATTATTTTGCATGTGGCAGGTAGCGTCTGCGCAAACAAAAAAACCTATGAATACTGCGCCTGTAGTAACACTTTCAAAAGCTACGTTAAAAGATAAAATAAAGGGCGGCTGGGCTGGCCAAACCATTGGAGTAACGTTTGGTGGCGCTACCGAATTTAAATACAACGGCACATTTATACAAGATTATCAGCCTATTGTTTGGTACGAAGGTTACCTGAAAAAATTAATGATTGAATGGCCCGATCTGTATGATGATATTTATATGGATTTCACCTTTATGGATATTCTCGAAAGGGTAGGATTAGACGCGCCGGTTGACTCTTTTGCGAATGCCTTTGCAAATGCAAAATTTAATTTATGGCATGCCAATCAGGCCGCAAGACACAATATTTTACGAGGCATCAAAGCGCCTCAATCAGGTCACTGGCACAACAACCCACATGCCGATGATATAGATTTTCAGATAGAAGCAGATTTTACCGGCCTAATGGCACCGGGCATGCCGAATACCGCTGTTTCAATCGGCGATTCTATAGGGCATATTATGAACTATGGTGATGGCTGGTACGGTGGCGTATTTGTAGGCGCTATGTACAGTATTGCATTTACTTCTGCCGATGTACATTATGTAGTGAAAGAAGCATTAAAAACCATTCCTCAAAAAAGTACTTTTTATCAATGCATTAATGATGTTATTAACTGGCATAAAAAATTTCCGAACGACTGGAAACAAACCTGGTTTGAAATTCAGCGCAAATGGTCGCAGGATAAAGGCTGCCCCGAAGGTGTATTTGCTCCCTTGAATATTGATGCAAAAGTGAATGCCGCATACATTGTTTTGGGACTGCTTTACGGTAATGGAGATTTTACAAAAACCATGGAAATAGCAACCCGCGCGGGACAGGATAGTGATTGCAATCCATCATCTGCCGGTGGCGTGCTGGGCACCATGATGGGTTATAATAAAATACCAGCCTATTGGAAATTAGGTTTGGCAGAAATTGAAGACATGGATTTTAAGTACACCACCATGTCGTTAAACAAAGCATACGCTCTAAGTTATAAACACGCAGAAGAATTAATAAAAAGAAATGGTGGAAAAGTAACAGACGGCGAAGTGCATATTAAAGTGCAAAAGCCCGCCACGGTGAGGTTAGAACAAAGCTTTGGAGGTTTATATCCGGTATCGAAACGACAAATTGATAATAAAAGTTCAAACGCTTCTGAAATTGTATTTGATTTTACCGGAACTGGGTTTGCCCTAACAGGAGCTGCTGCAAAAAAACGTGGCGAATTTCCAGAGTATGATTTTGAAGCCGATCTGTATGTGGATGGCACTAAATTAGAAAGCGTTTCGCTGCCTACTTCGTTTACTACCCGGCGTTATGAATTGTTTTGGAAGTATGGACTGGAAAACAAAAAACACACAATAAAAATTGTTATTAAAAATCCCCACGAAAACTACGAATTGCGGATTTGGGATGCTTTGATTTATAGCGAAAAGCCTATAAGAAAACCGTATTAACAAGATGAAAGTGCCACCCTTTTTTACTTGTTTTTAGACTAAGACGACTTGTAAAAAGGAAAATGTAGTAGCCTTTAAAAAGTTGAAAGTACCCTTTTGCAAACAGGCAGAAAAGGGTGCCGTCATTAATAGAGATAACTAAATATAATTGCTGTGAAGTGCTTAATTGCTATACTATTTATTTCTTTTTTTGGGATAGCTTTCCCCTTTATTGGCATCGGTCAGTCTAATTTAGAAAGGATCGACAAAAACTCAATATTATCGGGCTTTGCTCAAAAAGTCGAAGGTACTTCTATTCAGTTTTCTTCCGGCAACCCGGCCATTAACAATGCACTTATTGTGCGCAGTGCAGATATAGAAAATAAAATCGTTTGGAACACAGCTCCAATACCACATCATTATAACAAAGCAGATGTTTGGTTTGTTTGGATGGCTGGCGTAGCTACCGGAAAAAACCGGCAAAACAGTAGCTATAATTTATTTATCAACAACAAAAAACAAATTCTATTTAATATCGCAAAAAAAGGTTCAGGGCAGTGGACGGTGCACGGTAAAGAGGGAGTAACCCTCACTTTTATTCCTCATTATATTGATGAAAATAAGGATGGTTTTGGCTTTATGTACCTGAAGGTACCCACCAAAAGATACCAAAAA
>JBBSRB010000195.1:0-2385 GCA_038243445.1 Chitinophagales bacterium
AAACCTTGTTCGGTTAAACGAAAATAATTTTTTGCAAACGCTAAGGAATAAGCTTTTGTGGGGGATGGATAAGAGGAATTAAAAAAGGGGAACACCAACTTTACTTGCAACAACCATTTTACATGAGTTTGTACATTTAGGAAGAGAAATCAATAATTTAGATACTGGTGTTTACGAGTGGGGTAGTGGTTTTGAAAAAGATGCAATTCGTGTGTATATAAGCGAACTTAATGCTAATGAAATATCAATAAATTATGATAAATATTTTTAAGTGAAAAAGTATTTTTTTATTTACTTAATAACCCTTTTAAGTTGTAATTATAATAAGCTTCAGCAAGAACAAATAATTAATGATAGTTTTTTGGACGTTGTAGGAACTCAGGGTTACGGAGGTTCAATAATTCCACCACCGCCACTGCCTACAGATACTATTGTTAAGATCAAGGAATTTGTTTTAGAAATAAGTTCAGAGATTGAGCCGCTTTCCAAATGGAAGGAAAGTATAGCTTCTTTCCTCATAACAGATAGTAAGTATGCTCAATACAAAAGCCTGCTGAACGATTCTTTTAAGCAAAAAGAACTCAATAAACGGCTACACATAAATATGATAAGTAGAACCGGTAGGTATAAACTAAAAGAGGCTGGACTGCAAAACAACAAAAGCCGGATAACCAGGCATACCATCGGCAAAGTTCAATTTTCTGATGTTGTTTTTGATTTACAAAAAGGGCTTGCAGCTTATATAGTAACAATTTCTGATGGACCTAAAGCGGGTAAGATTAAACTTGTCCTTTTACGATTGGATAAACAGATATGGAAAGTTGTTCATGAAGAATTAGTTGAAGTTTGGTAAAAAAGATAAAATGAATTAATCTCCTGAAATACCAAACCTCCTTTTTTTGCGTTTCCTTTTCCGGTAAACCTTTATTTTGCATGCGTATGAAAAAGTTGCTGGCAGCGTTTATTCTTTCTTTTCCGTTGGCGCTCTATGCGCAGGATTCTTACGTTCAGGAAGGCGAGTTTGGTATAAACCTGGGCGCCGCCCATTATTTTGGCGATTTGAACACCAATGCGCACATAAATCGTCCAAAGCTGGCCACCGGCATTTTCTTTCGAAAAAACTTTGGTAATTACATTGCCTTGCGTGTAGCCGCCAATTTTGCAAAACTTGGTTACTCTGACGTATATAATAACGAAAACGAGTATATGAAGCGTCGTAACCTAAGCTTTAACACCAATGTTTGGGAGCTGGGCTTGCAGGGCGATTTTAATTTCTACCGTTTTATGCCCGGCGAACCCGACTTTAGGTTTACGCCTTATGTAACCCTGGGTGTTGGCGTTTTTAATTACGATCCGTATGCTTACCTTGGCAACGAAAAACATTATTTACGTCCTTTAGGTACCGAAGGTCAGGGCAACGCTGCTTACCCCGATCGCAAGCCTTATAGTTCTATGGCATTAAGTATTCCGTTTGGCGTAGGCGTAAAATATGCACTGAACGACAGGTTGAATGTAGGCTTTGAAGTGGTGCACCGCTTTACCAATACCGATTATTTAGATGATGTAAGCAAAACCTACGTAGATGGCGCCGTTTTTCCTCCAAACCCCGATGGAACGCCTTCACCTGCTTTTTTGCTGCACGACCGCTCCTACGAAACCGGAACGCCCATTGGCGCTAAAGGAGTTGAAAGAGGCAAAAGCAAACAAAAAGACCAGTTTGCCACCGCTGTTTTCTTTCTTTCGCTAAATCTTCAGTCTTACAAATGCCCAACTTCCAACTAAATTCAATCACAGAATTACATTGATTGATTGGAAAAGATTACACAGATGCTTTTATGCGGCTTGTTTTTTCTATATAAAATTCATTCGTTCATTGTAAGCTGTACAAACTTTCTGTTCAAAGCTCCATTCGAGAAATCTTAAAAAAAATCAGAGCTAACTGTGATTACCTTTGTTTTCCTCAATCATGTCCGACTTATTAGAACAAATAAATAAAGATCGCCTGCCACAACACATTGCCATTATTATGGATGGCAACGGTCGCTGGGCTACCGAACACGGGCAAGACCGGCTTTTTGGTCATTATGAGGGAGTTGAAAGTGTGCGCAATATTGTAGAAGGCTGTGCAGAACTGGGCATTGGTTATTTAACCCTTTATGCTTTTTCTACCGAAAATTGGGATCGTCCGCAATACGAAGTAGTGGGTTTAATGGAGCTTTTAGTGTCAACTATTCGCAACGAAGTTGAAAGTTTGAAAAAGAATAATATCAAACTGCTGGTTATTGGCGATTTAAGCATGCTGCCCGCTTATGCACAAAAAGAATTGGCCGAAGCACTTGAAATAACCGCCGAAAACACAGGGCTTCACCTGATTATGGCCCTAAG
>JBBSRB010000196.1:0-2376 GCA_038243445.1 Chitinophagales bacterium
GCGATCCGCGTTCTGTAGAACGTAAGAAATTTGGTCATAAAAAAGCACGTAAAAGCTTCCAGTTCAGCAAACGTTAATGCATTTTTTCCGTTTGGATTTGAGCTCGCCAAAAGAGTAAAAGTGTTAACCGATAGCAATAAAATATAAACAAAAACAAAAACTTCCTAATAATGGAACAAGACACTTCGTTACAGCAACAACTACTTGAAGCTGGTGTACACTTTGGACACCTGAAAAAGAAGTGGAACCCAAAGATGTTGCCGTACATCTTTGCCGAAAAAAAAGGTATTCACATTATCGACCTGAATAAAACCACCGAAGCCATGCAGGAAACTGCAGCCGCTTTAAAACAAATTGCCCGCAGCGGTAAAAAAATATTGTTTGTGGGCACTAAAAAGCAGGCAAAAGATATTGTTACCGAGTGTGCGCAAAAAGTAAACATGCCTTTTGTAACCGAGCGTTGGTTAGGCGGTATGTTAACCAACTTCAATACCGTACGCAAAAGCGTAAAAAAAATGCAAAGCATTGATAAAATGCTGGGCGATGGTTCTTTCGATTCGGTTACAAAAAAAGAGCGTTTAACGCTTACCCGCGATAAAGAAAAAATGGAAAAAGTGCTTGGTGGTATTGCCCAACTGGGTCGTGTGCCGGCAGCCCTTTTCATTATTGATATTGGGCACGAGCACATTGCATTAGCAGAAGCAAAACGCCTCGGTATTACCACTTTTGGTATTGTAGATACTAATTGCGATCCTAATAAAGTTGACTTTGCAATTCCTGCAAACGATGATGCTACAAAATCTATTGCCATTGTAACCAACTACATTATTGCAGCTATTGCCGAAGGCTTAGCCGAGCGTAATGCCGCTAAAGATGAAGATGGTGACGACGGAACTGCAGATCCGGAAAACGATAAAAGAGCAGCCCGGTTAGAAGCCGAAGCACAAGCCGAAGGTCGCGGTGGACGCGGCGGCGGACGTGGTGCCGGCGGACAAGGGCAAGGTGGCGGTGCCGGTGGACGTGGTCCTGGCGCAGGTGGCGCAGCAGGCGGTGGTCCGCGTCGTCGTACTCCAGGTGGCGCAGGCGGTGGCAGCCGTGGACCCGGAGGTGGCAGAAGGTAATAAAGAGGATAGTTGGCAGTGGACAGACGACCGTCAGCGCAAATTGGCACAAAAATCTTTTTTACATTCTTAGTTCTTTGTATTTGTAGTTGAATAATTATGTAACGGGCACCAGTGCTTATGGCATCGCCTGTTGCGTCGCACACTTGTACTTTCTATTAATAACTGAGCAAAAAGAAAGTTTGAAATTCTGCAGTATATGTAGCGTTGAGCGGGGTTCAAACTTTTAATTTTTAATTTTTAATTCTTATTGAACATGTCAACTGTAACCATTACAGCACAGGATATAAATAAACTTAGGCAGGCAACCGGTGCCGGCATGATGGATTGCCGCAAAGCCCTAACCGAAACGGGCGGCGATTTTGAAGCAGCAATTGACTGGTTGCGCAAGCAAGGCCAAAAAGTAGCCGCCAAACGCAGCGACCGCGAAGCAAAAGAAGGCGTTGTGATTGCAAAAACTACAGCCGATAACAAAACGGGTTTTATCATTACTATTTCCAGCGAAACCGATTTTGTTTCTAAAAACGCCGATTTTGTAGCGTTTGCACAAAGCATTGCTGATGCAGCCGTTGCCAACAATGTAAAGAGCGCCGAGGAACTGAACGAAGTAACTATTAACGGTGCTAAAGTATCAGAATTAATAAACGATAAATTGGCTTCTATCGGCGAAAAAATTGGTGTGTCCCGTTTTGAAAGAGTAGAAGCGCCGTATGTAGCTTCTTATATACATGGCGCGTACCGCATGGGTGTTTTGGTAGCAATGAGCAAAGAAGCGCCGGAAGCCGGTAAAGATATTGCTATGCAAATTGCCGCTATGAACCCGGTGGCTGTGGACGAAGCTTCTGTGCCTGCAGAAGTGGTAGAACGCGAGCGCGCTATTGTTTTGGACGTTATTAAACAAGATCCAAAAATGGAAGGCAAGCCGCAGGAAATGCTGGACAAAATTGCACAGGGAAAATTAAATTCTTTCTTCAAAGAAAGCACGTTAACAGCGCAGGCTTTTGTAAAAGACGGCGGCAAAACAGTTGGCGAATTTTTGAAGAGTGTTGACCCTGAATTAAAAGTTATTGAGTTTAAAAGAGTAGCGTTGGGATAATCTTTTTCACTCTCCATATTTTATAAAACAGCTTCCTTTTGGAGGCTGTTTTGTTTTTCAACTCATTGCTTATTTATTTGCCTTACTCTTTCACTTGCACAAAAGCCCAGGCGGTAAGGGGCAACACAAAAAAAACCAGGAACGGCATTGGTATTTCCA
>JBBSRB010000197.1:0-2328 GCA_038243445.1 Chitinophagales bacterium
ACATCAGACCAGAAGGTATTTGGTTCGAAGATTAATTCGACCATAATTATTAATTACTATAAAGGTTTTCTATATTTGGGACAACGACCCAACTATGGATGACCTTTTTGTGTTTCTTGTGCTTATTTGTGATGTGGTTTTAATTCTCCTCTTCTTTCTGTTGTTGAAAGACCAAACTAAGAATAAAGCTATTTACGTTATACCGATCTACTGCATCGTTAACTTGATAGTAGCTGGTGTAGCCGAGCTTCGTTTTCTCAGCGGCGTAAAAGTGCTCTTTTCACTTTTTACCCTTTTTGAGTTTATTTTATTTTCTGCCTTCATTTATTTGGAAATCCGATCTCAGGTATTCAAAAAAATTATTGTTGGCGCAGGCGTTTTCTTCGCTCTATTTCTATTGATATATAACAAGACGATTACCGAGCGTAGTATTGATTCGATACCAATTGGGATCGAAGCCATCCTAATTCTTATTTTTTGCTTTTACTATTTATATGAACAACTGAACAGGGTGCAGACAACTTTTATTCACAAAAAGTATACTTTTTGGATTGTTTTCGGAATGATGCTGTACCTAGCGGGCTCGGTTTTTATTTACATATTTGCCAACCAGGTTGACAAGAAAACACTCGATAGCTTTTGGTTCTTAACCAATGTTTTCTACATTATAAAAAATATTCTTTTTGCTGTAGGGCTTTTCACTTATCTTAAACAATCTAAAACCAATAAAGATCAAAATCCACAATCTGCCGAACTCCGCCCTTATTTAAACTAACTGCACCAAAAGCTAATGTTTTTACTTCAAATCTCTACTTTGTTAAACCGGGTTACGCTACCTGTAATTCTGGGCACGGTAGCCATGCTTGTGCTTATTATTAGCCTGGTTATTTTCATTGTATTACACCAGCGAAAAATGCTTCGCTACCAGCTGCAAATGCAGCGTTTAGAGCAAGATCAGCAGCAAATGCTAATAAAGGCATCTGTACGGCTTCAGGAAGAAGAACGACAGCGCATTGCCGCCGACCTGCACGACGACGCCGGGCCTTTGCTGGCAACCGCCCGCTTATACCTAAGCGAAAACCTGGTAAACCAGGATAAAGCCACTCAACTTCAATCCATTTTTCAGGCCCGCCAAATTTTAGATGATACCATACAGCTTATCCGCAACATCAGCCATAGCTTAATGCCGCCGACGCTTAAAAATTTCGGGCTCGAATCTGCCATCAACGACATCACACAAAAAATCAGCGGATCAGGAGCGATAAACGCAAGCAGCCGTTTTCACGAGTATAAAGAGCGGTTGAAACCCGAAAAAGAATTGCTGGTGTACCGCATGGTGCAGGAGCTGATAGCAAACACATTAAAACACAGCAACGCCAGTTTTATTCACATTACTCAAAACATGCACGGTGCTAATTTTATCCTGCGCATACATCATGACGGTCGGGGATTGGAGCAAGCCGATTTTATAAAGCTAAATAAAAGTGACATTGGGCTTGGGCTAAAAAACATCAGCAGCCGCCTGCGCGTTGCACATGGAAAAATCTTTTTTGAAAAAGATGCATCGCATACCTATTATAAAGTAACCATGGAAATTCCAAAGGATGAACCCTACGGATCGTAAAGGCATTAATACCTATTTTTACAGCGACTGAAATTGTTATGGAAGTAATTAAAGTGGCTATTGCCGACGATCATAAAATATTTAGAAAAGGGGTAATTCTCTCGCTTCGGCCTTTTACCAATTTACGTTTTGTACAGGAAGCTCAAAATGGCGATGAACTGCTGAATGGCATTGCCTTGTACGAGCCGCAGGTTGTTTTAATGGATTTGCGTATGCCCGGAAAAGATGGCATGGAAGCCACAAAAACATTAAGCAAACAATACCCGCACATACATATTATTGTACTCAGCATGTACGAAGATGAACGTTTTGTTTTTCACATGATGGAAAATGGCGCACATGGTTATTTACTTAAAAATGCCGAACCGCAGGAAATTAGAAAAGCAATTATGGATGTGCACGAAAAGGGGTATTACTTAAACAATTTTGTAAACCGCATACTGCTGAAACGCTCTCACGCAAAGCAAAAAACAGCGCCTACTTTAAACAACGAAATAACGCTGAACGATAGAGAAAAAGACGTGATGAAGTTTATTTGCATGGAATTTACCGCGCAGGAAATTGCGCAAAAAATGGATATTAGTCCGCGCACCGTTGAAGCTATAAAAGACCGGCTGATGGAACGCTTTGGAAGTAAAAACACAGCAGGACTTGTGTTTTTTGCAGTAAAGAATAATTTGGTGGATTAAAGAACTGCGACCATG
>JBBSRB010000198.1:0-2324 GCA_038243445.1 Chitinophagales bacterium
GAGGGATGGTTTTTTTATGCTTCTTTGAAAAATGCTTAGATTTTAAAGTGAGCAAACGCTTTGTTTGCTTCTGCCATGCGGTGGGTATCTTCTTTCTTTTTAAAAGCGGCACCTTCACCTTTGCTGGCGGCAACAATTTCGTTTGCTAACTTATCGGCCATGCTGCGACCGTTACGCTCACGGCTGTAACGAACCATCCATTTAATGCTTAAAGAAACTTTACGGTCCTGGCGTACTTCAGATGGAATTTGAAAGGTAGCACCACCAATACGACGGCTGCGTACTTCTACTGCCGGTGTGATATTGGATAACGCTCTTTTCCATGTTTCGTAGCCGTCTTCGCCGGTTTGTTTGGCTACTTTATCTACTGCATCGTAAAAAATTTCAAAGGCAACGCTTTTTTTACCTTGCCACATAATATTGTTTACAAAACGGGTAACCAGTTTATCGTTGTAACGGGGATCTGGTGCTAATGGAAGTTTTTTGGCTTGTGCTTTACGCATCGCTGATTATTTTGATTTTGATGGATTTCGCTGATTTCTCAGCTACCATCCTCTTAATTAATATTAAATTTAAAAAGCTATTGTTTAAATTAGACAGATCCAATTAGATCGCGATCTTACTTCTTCTTACCTGCTGCTGGTTTTGCTGCGCCTGCTTTTTCTTTTTTTGTTCCGTATTTAGAACGGCTTTGCTTACGGTCTTTTACACCAGCAGTATCTAAAGAACCACGTACAATGTGGTAACGTACACCCGGTAAGTCTTTTACACGACCTCCGCGGATCAAAACAATAGAGTGCTCCTGCAGGTTGTGCCCTTCACCAGGAATGTAAGCAATAACTTCAATTTTATTGGTTAACCGAACTTTGGCAACTTTACGAAGCGCAGAGTTTGGCTTTTTAGGCGTAGTGGTATAAACACGGGTACATACACCACGGCGCTGCGGACAGCTATCCAATGCTCTTGATTTGCTCTTGGCGCGAATAATCTCTCTTCCTTTTCTAACTAATTGCTGAATAGTAGGCATTACAAACCTTTAATTTTTGGACGGCAAAAGTAGGGAATAATTTTAAATTCTCGTCTGCAGTTATCATTTTTTTTGTTTTTTACAATAAATTGAGTGTTAAGTAAGCAGTTGACAATATGATAATTGAATTAGTTGCCTCCATGAAATTTTCGAATTGTAAAGACGCCACCGCTTTGGTTCGTTTCCACACCACAGGAACCGGGGCGAATAGGGCGGTGGCTGATTGCCGCAATGCGCTATAAAAATAGCGCAATGAACTCTATTTGAAAATCAATGGTTTAAAGATTTCAAAATTGCGTATAATTGCTTAAATACTAATGTTATGGGCTACCTTAAAAAGACAACTAGCTAATGAGAATAGTCTTGAAAGCAATTTTAATCGTTTTAGGAATTATCCTTACATTGATAATAGGGTTCTTAATATTTCTTCACATTGCTTTTGATGGGATTTTTACCGGACCCAGTTACGATAAATCGGACCTAATCTCAAATTATGAAAAGCGTGAATTTCAGATTATTGAAGTCAGAGATTATTACAAATCAATCCTTCCCGAAAACAAATCAGTATCTATCGAGTTTGGTAAGGGAAAAGACATCAAAATATTCCATTTACGAAGTGATAGTGCATTTGAAAGTAATTGGAATTTACAAATTGGAACGGCAAAATTTGACTCTCTGTTAAATGAATTAAACTGGACTAATAAGGAAATAAAAACTTTACAAGAAAAATTAAAGGCTGCAAACTGCATTTCAATAGGCGGAACGGAACCTGTGGTAATTGGGTGGCAAAGAAGTGGAATGGGCAAATTTAGCTATGATATTTTTAAAAGCAACCTTAACGAAAACCAAATAAAAGATTATAATGTTGGCTGTACACACATTTTCTACAAGAAAAACGTTGTATTAGAATACGGTGGCGGTGCTATTGGAATGCAGTGCTTTCCAGAATATTATAAAAATAAGGGCAAGGAACAAGGCAGCCCATAACAGGCGGTTTGGCCATATGGCGGCTGACGAATATATTCTCAACTTTTTGTTCGTTATTCGGCTTCGGTTGCTGCTGACGATTAAAATTGAGCAAAAGTATAAACAATGAACTTTTAATTGTCTCGTCCTGAAATAGGTTGTCTAAAAAACAACTTAAAATGGACATTAAAGCGCAAGCCATTACCGAGTATTTAACGCAAGGAACAGGTTACAGAAAGCTGGCCGAAAAATATGGTGTTAGCCGCACTACCATTAACAAATGGGTGATGATTCACCAGGGTATCCATAACCTGCCACCGACAGAAAAGCA
>JBBSRB010000199.1:0-2307 GCA_038243445.1 Chitinophagales bacterium
AACAACCTGGGCCCAGTTCATGCCTTCATCTTTCATAGCTTTCTTCCAGTCTTTATCACTTTCATCAAGCGATATGCTGACTATATCAAACAGCTGCGACTTCGTTTCGTGCAGGTGTTTTAAGTGAGGTATTTCGCCGCGGCAGGGTCCGCACCAACTTGCCCAAAACTCCAGCATCACGTATTTACCTTTTGGCACAAATTCAGAAAGCATTGCTTTTTTTCCATCAGGTGTAGTCATTTCAAAATCCTGGTATTTTGTTCCGATCGCCGTTTCTTTAGCCTTTTTTGCAGCTTTTTCAAACATCGCCATATTTGGTGTACCATCCCACCCTTTCCGCACTATTGCGGTAAGATCGTCTATTTGTTTTTGGGTAATGGAAATGAACATGCCGCCAACTTTTTCATACGCCATATCATAAGCCACCGCCGAAGCGGGATGCTGCGCTATATACGCCATGCTCCAGTCGTGTTTCAACTTAGAAAGGCTGTCTTCTTTCCGGGCAAGTGCAATTCCTTCTTCGGTATTAAATTTTCCTTCCATTGCCGGCACATGATACACCTTTAGGTATTCAGTATTTACCTTTCCAAGCTCTTTGTTTATATCTGATAAAGCTGCATTGTTGGTAACATATTCATCCTGTTCGGCGGAGCCTTTTATTACCGCTTGTTTTATTGAGGAATTGCGACTGTAGTAATAAGGCGGTAAAGTCTCTATATCACCGGTAAAAATGATGTTTGAATTTTCGAGATAAAACCTGCTTAAAAGCCAGGCCTTTTCCGAAGACTTTTCTCCTTTAGGCGTTTTGTCAATAACTATGGCATAAGCTGCAGGCGCAGCCAGCTTTCCGCTAAAAGTAAACCGCCCGTCTTTAATGATGGTACTGTCCACCGTTTTCTGACTTTCCCAGTTAGACGTCCTTAAGTACACTTTCATGCCTTCGGCTTTGCCGGTAATGGCGCCGTTAATGGTGTACCCTTTTTGGGCACTTACTGCACTGCATAATAAAACGGCAGCAATCGCTAAAAAAAAATTTTTCATTTTGTTTATCTTGAATCTGGTTGAATTATCTTTTGTTCAGTGGCATTTTTGGATTAAACGCCTGCACCGCTAATGGAATTTGATATGTGTATTTTGTACTCCCAGGCTCCAGTGTTTCTAACACAGTTACCCCATCTGCAGCCAACCGCTGTACAGCAGGCATTTTGCCTTCAGCATCCAGGCGTTTCATATCGCTCCAGCGAGTACCTTTAAATGCCAGCTCCCTTCTTCTTTCCAACAACACAATAGAGAGGGCTTCTTCTTTTGTGGTGGCGGTAAGTGGCTCGTAGCCAGCAGCATCTATCCTTTTCATTCTGATTTCGTCGTTGATAATTTGGAGTGCACCTTCAATATCGCCACGGCGTGCCAAACATTCTGCTTTAGTTAAAAACACTTCGGCATAGGTTATACCACGGTTAGGATTGTAAGCCGTACTTCCAAAACTATACGATGGCGCGTTGGCATCTTTGCGGGCAAAAAACCGGAAACGTAAATCGTTATCTACGTCGTATTTTGCTACCAGATCTTTTGAATAAGTAAACGTTACGTTGTTGCTGTACCGAACCCAAAGTTCCTCAGGACTGCTGTTTGTAAGGGGCAACCGCATACCAATAAATTCGTTATAATCAAGTATCGTTGCTTTGCCAGAAGCCAGAACAAGGTCGGTATATTTTTCAGCATTTGCATAGTCGCCCATGCTCAGATAAGTTCTTGCAAGTAAGGCGTAGGCACCGTTTTTAGTAACCCTTGTATTATTGCTGTTGGTTACTGGCAGGTCGGGAATGGATGCTGTAATATCGGTGATGATATGATCGTACGACTGCTGCAAAGTAGGCCTTGGCGGCGTAGCTTCACCCACATCGGTTGTCGTTACATACGGCACGCCAAAGTTGGTAGTTGCAGTGGCTTTTTCATAAGCGGGCGAAAAGAAAGAAAGCAAGTGAAAATAAACAAACGCCTTATCCACCATTGCTTCTGCATAAAGCTGGGCCTTTTTTTGAGGCGTGCCGTCGGTGGCCGAAAGCACACCTTCAGTAACAGCATTTAAATTGGCGATGTTGTTGTAAAAATCGGCCCAAACATCGGGGCGTTTATCGCCTGTATTGTTGATGTACTCACGCCAGAAATAAAGGTTTACATCGGCGGATGTTTTGTTTTGTATTGAGAAGGTTTTTGCCCACCGGTCGTCTGTAGCATTGATAATTCCATTGCTTAATCCAAATGGATTTACTATAGAGGCACCGTTTAAAAGTGCTTCGTAATCTC
>JBBSRB010000200.1:0-2222 GCA_038243445.1 Chitinophagales bacterium
CATTTATAGCCGACAATGAACAATATGATGTCGAACTAAGGAATGTAACTTGGTCTTTTAGTAAATGAACCTTTTTAGCATCTTATGATCTTTATGATTTTGGTGAGATATTTTTGGGACGGTTCAGTCGCACATTTAACAGAAAAGGTGAATTAGTATAGAAGTAAAATTGGAATAAATTGAATAAACCCCACATTGCTGGGGTTTATTCTTTTAAAGTCTTCCCAATTTGCATTGCGAATTCAATACAACTTCTTCTTTTGAAATATGGTATCCTGAATGATTCCGAAGCTACGTTTTGCGGCTCGTTTTAGCATAAAGGGCTTCAATAGGGGTATCCTCATATATGCCAACCCGAATGGCTGTATTTTCAAATGGATAAGGTTTGCCTCCAACTTTTGGATTTATCAGGATGGCTTGGTACAAAAAATCAAAGGATGTGTGGTCTATCGAAAAGTTTTATTGGAAACTTTTTTTTGTTTTAAAAAGTGATTGATATTGATAGCAAACAGCCGCTGAAAAAAATCGACTTTTAATTGTACCATGTAGGAATTGAAATAAAACATGCCAGCTTACTTACAAAGGAATTTTTCACTTTTAATTGTACCATGTAGGAATTGAAATTTTTCGGTTGCCTTAAGTTCCTCTTATTATGGATGTCATCCTTGGTTTGATCTTCTTGCTTGTCCATCTCATCGAGCTCCTGCAGGTAACGGCTTGTTTTCTCTTCTATAAAGTAGAGGTGCATTGATCATGATCTCCAATACATCAGCACGAAGCTTCTCCCACTCCAGTTGCTTCTCCAATACAGCAATTTTCTGCTGCAAAGCATCAGTGGAATTGAGCTGATCTGACGTTAGCTTTTTCGTTGAACTGTTCATATTGCCGGTATTATATTTTGCCTGTTCTTGAGTTAACGGCAAGTTATGAATACCCTGGTGAATCAGGACCCATTTGCAGATGGTGGTACGGCTTATGCCATACTTATCTGCCAGCTTGCGAAAGCCACCACCGTGGGTTAAATACTCCTGAATAATTTGTGTTTTTAAGTCCATAAAATGGTTGTTTTTTAATCAACCTATTTCAGGACAAGACACTTGTCTTGATATAATGAAGCAACTTTGTTCCAAGTTTTAAAAGTTTCTTTATAGCTGTCCATTAGAATGTTGGTTTGTTAAATTGCCGCCTAACGTTCCGCGGCTTTGCAATGTGGCGGGATTCTACTTCTTGTCGCCCAAAATAAGCACTGCTGCTGAACTTTTTTCTAAAGATTAAATGTACCACAAAAGCCGCCATTTTGTAAAGCCGGTGTTAGCGGTTGCGCCCGATGCTATCAGAAAACTTTTTGCTCAAAGTGCCATGAAGTAAAAACACTTAAAAAAGGGGTAGGGAATTTTTTTGCTGTGGGTCAGCGGCCGAGCCCCGACTGCAGCTTCATCAAGGTACGAACGCGGGGAGTGGCTGTGCATTTGTTGTTGCTTAAACAGCGTTGATGCAGCCCCACCTTTAGAAAAGGAGAACGCTTGCCTGGCGCCAAAACAGTAAAACAGGTAGCTTTAATAGTGAAAATAAAAAACAGAAAGTCCGCCCAAGATATCAAAACAAAACATACAAAAAAGGGGTGCAATGCTGTCACTCTTTATCCCCCGGGTAAAGGCATGAAAAAAGAATAGAAATACTTGGTTCTCTCGCCTCTAACAAAGAAACGACTGCCGCCAAAAAGGCGTTACCGCTAACTTCTACGGCTTTGTGCAGGTGGGATTTTAGGAATCCCTTTGCCCGGAACCTTTGCCTCCCGATAGCTATTGGGATATAATGGATTTACCAAATTTGCAACTTTGCAACCCTAAATACTTCCTGTTCGGGCGTGTAAACGCAATCTGTTTACCTAATCCATGATCGTTTTCTTTGTCGAATTGTTCACCACCCTTGCTGTCAAATTAGCACAGCATATAACCGGTATGACGGTGAAGGTTGCTCGTTTTTTCTAATGTGCTCCGAACAGATGCACGCCTATGTGGGGAATTCGTAAGCGATGATAAGCGAAATTACCTGATTATAAAAAGTGTGTAGTTTCAGATCTTTTCGACGGTTGTACAAAAAAGAAATTAAAAAATTAATTTACTGTGTAATATTATTTCAACTGGTAAGCTGCTACTTTATTATTGAAAAAAGTAGGTACATACAAGATATTCTTTGCGCTATCAAAGCCAATATCTGCG
>JBBSRB010000201.1:0-2179 GCA_038243445.1 Chitinophagales bacterium
GTGATTCTACAAATTGCCGAACAAACCTGGTGGCCGGCATATCAGGTTATTTTACCGGCAGAACAGATCCGCTATATGCTTCAGGTGATTTATGCCCCCGAGAAGATTCTTCAACAGCTGGAAACCAGTAGTCAGGAATATTTACTTCTTTTAGAAGATAACCGACCAGTTGCGTTTGTTGCGTATGGCGTTGAGGAGGAAAGTACAGATACGTTTAAAATACATAAACTTTACTGCCTGCCAGCAACACAAGGAAAAGGTTATGGGAAAAGGCTGGTGGAGGAAGTAGCAGAAATCACCAAACAAACGGGCAAAAAATTCTTAATACTTAATGTCAACCGGCAAAATAACGCAAAGTTATTTTACGAGCGTCTTGGTTTTGAGATACAATATGAAATAGACATCCCTATTGGTCCTTATCAAATGAACGACTACGTGATGCGAAAAGCATTATAAATTAAGTGTCGAAGCGCTGATTTTCCAGTTCATAAGCAGAACGCCCGGTAATGATTTGCTTTTTTTTGTCGATTTCAGTATGCAGCCGATGATCATAAACACCATCGGTAACAGAAATTTCGTGGTCTTTATCTTTGCTTGCAAAGTGCTTGTCGGCCTCCTCAATACGCTGCAAAGCAACATCATAAGATCCTTTTGGCGACATGAGTTTTACAAATACCGGTAAACATTCAAATAAAATGAACAGGTAGCTAATAAAAGTTTGTGCGAGATAGGTATCCAAATCTCGGGTGCCGTTCGGATTATAGGAAAGCTGACCAAGCGCCCAGTTGCGGTCAGAGAAACCAGCGATACTTGATAAACTATCCAACTGATGCTCAGAAAACAGCCTGGTGCTGTTCAATCCGTCCTGCTCTTTCCGTATGTCCAGATACTGATCCATCTTTTCATTCTCTGATCGTAGTTGCAACAAACGATCTTCCTTCGATTTTAATACCGCTTCCTTTTGTTTAGCATAAGTGCCGTAACCCGTTATACCAGATGTCTGGTTTGTCTTATCGCCAAAAACTTCCTGGTTTAAATTATACCTCGAACGGTTTATATCTTTTTCCAGCGAGTCCTTTTCCGTCTTAAGATCCGCCATTTTGGCCAGTTCCATATTGTACTTCTGCCGGTAAGCCTTATTCAGCGTGTCTATTTTAGATCGTTGCCCGTTCAAGTATGACGTTTTTAGCTTTGACCGTATTTCTTTATCAAAAATTTTCAGCTCCAGCGGCCTTGAAATAACAATCCCAATCATTATAGCCAATAAAATACGGGGCGACGCTTGCAAAATCTGCTGATTAACCGTTCCCTGTTTGTTAATGCTTCCTACGATATAACGATCCATGTTAAAGATAGCGAGACCCCAGATGATGCCAAATAATGTCGCGAAAAGCCATGCAGTTGAACTTCCGCTAAAAACAAAAAACATGGCATAACCACCCGAGAGAGAGGCGAAAAGTGCAGTGAAAAAAATCGTTGCTCCTATTCCAACATATTTGTTGTGTTCTATTGGATATTTTTTGAGCGTTTCGATATGCGCTCCGGAACAGAACCAAAAAAATTTAGTAATTTTTTCCATTAACAATACTTTTTAAACAGGAATATAGCTTGCATTGACGAAGACGTGGATTGGATAGCCCATTTTTGCTCTTAGTCCAACAATCATTCCAATTAAACCTTACTAAAACGGTTAAACAAAATTGATGTTATGGTTACCCAGAAATATTACGATGATGACCAAAATGTTAATTTGAATAAAAAAGGTCATATTTTTATATTACACTTATCTCCGGTTGCTTTTTTTCTAACTTTGTGTAACTAAAAATTTAGCGATGAGAGAAATTACAGTACAGGAACTGAAGCAAAAAATGGATCACCAGGAAGATTTTCAGTTGATCGATGTGCGTGAGACTTTTGAGTATGAAGTTTCCAATTTAGGAGGGGAATCCATTCCACTTGCAGGCATCGCCATTGAGGCAGATAAAATCTCGAAAGATAAACCGGTCATTGTACAATGTCGTAGCGGCGCAAGAAGTGCATCGGCAGTAATGCAACTGGAACGTCTTGGTTATGAAAATGTGTATAACCTTAAAGGCGGTATTTTAGCATGGGCTGCTGCCTTTGACCCTGCGATGAAAGTCTATTAAGCATGGGCAAACAAATCGCTTTAAACATTTTA
>JBBSRB010000202.1:0-2172 GCA_038243445.1 Chitinophagales bacterium
AAAATGCGGCAAGCACAACTATGTGGCAGGTTCTTCAATGGGTGGGTTAATTTCTTTTTACGCTGTTTTGAAATATCCCGGAAAATGGGGCGGTGCCGGTGTGTTTTCTCCTGCTTTTTGGATTGTTCCGCAATTAAAAGGTACAGTTGCTGCAAAGGCTAAAAAGGTTAAAGGCAAGCTTTACTTTTATGCAGGTCAGCAGGAAAGTAAAACAATGGTGCCTGATATGCTATCCATGTTTGGCTTAATGAACGAACATTCAAAGGCTCAAATGAAATCTGTTATTCGGGCAGAGGGAGCGCACAACGAAAGCGCCTGGCGCAACGAATTTCCCGCTTTTTATAAATGGCTGGCGAAATAAGAAAGCACGCTTTTTAGCATGAGTGAATTTAGGTTTTATGGTGCTCGTTTTTGCAAAGCATTAGCTTAGTTTAGAATTGTTGTAGGACCCCTTTTTCACATGTTTTTGTGTTACAAAAAAAATAAGTAGGCCGCACTTCTCACCTCATTCTTAAAAAAAAAATTTTGCTTTTATACGGAGAAGGTGAACTTCAGCACGTAAAACCTTCAAAAAAGGGGTCGCTCACCAAATAAAAAGTTGCCGGCCAGTGCCGACAGCATCAACAAAAGAGCATTTGTAATGAATTCAAAATCGTAGTCTGCAGAAAGCATGTTTTCTAAAAGCTACATTTTACAAGTGGCCTGACACCTCTTTTTGAAAGGTTTTTATGCAACCATCAACTCCTCCAATTAATTCAAAAGTTCTTAATATAAGATAGAGCTCTTCGTTTTTTCCTGTGGCGAAAACAGCTTCCGTTTTTTTGATGGTTTCACCAGTACTAAAAACCGTTAATTATTCGGACAATTCTTTTATCTGGTGCGGAAAAGTGGCAAAGTGGCTATTTAATAACGTGCGGATACAGCTGTTTTCTTTATATGGGTGAATATATTCTGCAATGGCTTTTTGGTTTGCAACATTAATATCTTTTGGTAGGTAACCCATACCAAAAAAGCTACCATTCAGTACCATTATGCACGATATTTCTTTATCGTTCATACCCTTATCCAATACTATGTAAGACGGCCGGCTGGTGAGCGATGCGATTGCCTGTAAAACACGCCCGTTATAAATTTCAGCGTTTTCTTTTTGGCAGCATGCACCTTTGCAATGTTGGTCAATAATGCCCTGGCAGTCATCAGCGCCGGTTTGCATAAAGCATAGTTTTGGGCAAAGCAAAAACTGCGTCATCAGCTTTCTAATCACAGTATGTCCATCTACTTTATAATGAAAGGTATAAACAGGATGGGAGCTTTTCCGGCGCTTTTCAATAGCAAGTCGCAGGTAGCCGTTTTGATCTTCATAAACAAAAATGCCAAACACTTCTTCGGGCTTTTTTTGCGCGGTATTAAACTGTGGCCATAACCGTTTTATTTCGGTGGATTCTAAAATAGCGGCCATTAATTCGGTGCCGGTAGGCTGGCAGGTAATACCGTAAATGTGGCGAACGAAGTTTTGCTTTTGCCGCCCAGCCGAATTGTTGCTGAAATGGCTGTTTACACGACTTTTAATGTTTTTTGCCTTGCCAACATAAATCACTTTTCCTTTTACATCGTGAAAATAATAAACGCCCGGCGTGGAAGGTAATTGTACAAACTGTTCTTTTGGTACGTTTGGCGGCAGCGTTTGCTCTTTTGAAGTTTTTTTAAGACTGGCTGAAATGCAATTAGCACCATCGTTATCAAGCATCAGTTTAAAAAGAGCAACGGTTGCCAACGCATCGCCGGTAGCGCGGTGGCGGTTGTTTATTTCTATATTTAACGAATGACAAAGGTTGCCCAAACTATACGATGGAAAGCCCGGAAAAATTTGTCGCGCCAGCCGAACCGTACATAATTTTTTCGAAGTAAGCATATAGCCAAACTGCGCTAATTGATTCTTTATAAAAGAGAAATCAAAATTTACGTTGTGCGCTACAAAAATATTTCCCTGTAAAATGGTAAACACCTTTTCAGCCACTTCTTCAAAATACGGCGCTGTTTGCACCATGTTGTTGTTTATGCCGGTAAATGCCTGAATGTATTTTGGAATGTTTTGTCCCGGGTTAATAAGCGTTTCAAAGCTTTCTATTATTTTTTCGCCATCAAATACCTGTATAGAGATTTCGATAATGC
>JBBSRB010000203.1:0-1960 GCA_038243445.1 Chitinophagales bacterium
AAACTGCCGCACACAATGCTATTGATGATATTTCATTTACCGTAAAAACCGGCGAAACCATTGCCTTTGTTGGTCCTTCAGGTTCCGGCAAATCTACGTTGGTAAAACTACTGGTTGGCTTGTACAAACCCGCCAGCGGAGTTATACTTTTTAATGACGAAACATCTTCCGATATACGCTACAATGCCTTGCGCCGCCAAATAGGTTTTGTAACACAGGATACACAATTATTTGCAGGAACCATAAGAGAAAATTTGCTGTTTGTAAAGGCCGATGCTACCGATGAAGAAATTTTAACAGCGTTGGATAAAGCTGCCTGCACGGCATTACTAAAACGTTCGGAAAAGGGTATCCACACCGTGCTTGGCGAAGGCGGAATGAAACTTTCGGGCGGCGAAAAGCAGCGCATTTCTATTGCCCGTGCGCTGCTGCGCCATCCGCGTCTTTTAATTTTTGATGAAGCTACTTCAGCTTTAGATTCAATTACAGAGCAGGATATTACCAACACCATCCGCGATGTGTCGGCTACGGCAAACCAGATTACTATTTTGATTGCGCACCGCCTTTCTACCATTATGCATGCCGATGTTGTATATGTTTTAGAGCAGGGCAAAGTGGTGGAAACCGGCAGCCACGATAGTTTGTTACAACAAAAAGGATTGTATTACGCCATGTGGCGGCAGCAAGTTGGCGAACGCCGGGAACTTTCGGTGCCTTCTTAAATAAGCAAACAAAATCATTGTAGAATTTAGATTTTAGATTGCATTAATCAAAACTAACCAGGTGAATTTATTATGTTACCGGCCAACTGCTATAATTGAACTTTTGTTGCGTCGCACTCTTGTACGTTCTATAATTCTATTCAGCATATTGCACGCGTCTTTCAGATGGCTATGTTTATTATGATCAACCTATTCTCATTACTTTGCAGCATGAAAGCCGCTTCTATTTCGGAAATCAAAACAGACCTGAAAACAAGGTCAGCAACCCAGCTTACGGATTTATGTTTGCGCCTTGCCCGATATAAAAAAGAAAATAAAGAGCTGCTTCATTACCTGCTTTTTGAAGCAGATGATGTGGAGCGTTACATTGGCAATGTGAAAGAAGAAATGGATGAAAGCTTTGCGGCGGTTAATACAAGCAATGTATATTTTGCAAAAAAAACCCTTCGAAAAATTTTGCGCATTACCAACAAACACATTAAATATACCGGAAGTAAAGAAGCCGAAGCAGCATTATTACTACATTTTTGCGCTGCTTTTAAAGGCTTGAAATTACCAACGCGTAAGAATGCGGCGCTTACAAATATGTACAACGCTCAAATTAAAAAAATTGAAGCAGCCATTGCCACCATGCACGAAGATTTGCAACACGATTTTTTAGGGGAAGTGGAACGGTTGAAGTAAGGGTTACTCCTTTGCTGAATTATAGAAAAAAGTACAAGTGTGCGACGCAACAAAAGTTGATAGTAGCACTTGCGCTGGCTACATAAAAAAACCTTTAAAAAAAGGGTAAAAAGAAATCTTTTAAGTGCTGGAGTTCCCGGGTGGGGCCCGGGATGACAGCCGGAGAGGTGGGTAGTTAGCAAGAAGTTGCACTGATCTGAAAACCTTTCAAAAAGGGTAGGAAACCCAATCTTTGAATTCAAATAATTATACATTAAATCTGTGATCAAAATCCAGGAGATCTGTGATCTTTATCGGCGCATTCTTTTTGGCCCATACCAAAGCCAAAACCCGGTGACGGTAAATAATATGAGCGCCAACCCCATGACGGTGGTATAAATTAATTTGATCCAGTCGCTGCTGTTTTTCATTCCATAATCGGCAAGCGAACCATCGTGTATTTTTTCGATAATGTCAGAGTTTCGTCGCGACACCTGCAATATTTCGCCGGTGGTGCAATCGAGTTGTAACTCCCAAAAATGATGTACGTATAAAAACTTTACAATGCCTTTTGC
>JBBSRB010000204.1:0-1928 GCA_038243445.1 Chitinophagales bacterium
ATGCAAGCCGCACTTTTTCGTACAGTTCCTGCGTGGTAAACCGTTCGGCTACATTTATTGGTTTCGAAAAATCAAACGAAAGCGCTTTGTCCATATCGGGCGCAAAAGCTTTATTTATGCCTGCTGCAACCGAAGTGCCTTTGTAGGTTGCCAACTCCTGCCCCACTGTTGTTGTTGCATCTTGTATTTTTTGCGTGATTTGATCTTCGCGAAGCGCCAGCATATTTTTTAGCCAGGAAATCTGCATCAGGATAATGCCAATTACAGAAAGAGCAATTAACGCTATAATTATGGGGAAGATTCTTTTCACCGGTACAAAATGCTGATTTTTATTGGGTTCACAAAAAAAGTACGCCAAACGCCCTACTACATTGGCACAAGTTTATTACAGTTACAAGCAATAGCCGCAAATTACTTAAACCTATTTTAGTTATGACTGAACCCCAGGCAGGCTTTTTATTAATTGCCGACCCTTTTTTGAAAGATCCAAATTTTATGCGCACAGTGGTGCTGCTAACCGATAATCGCAACGACGGAGCGATAGGATTTGTGCTGAACCGGCAATACGAAAATACATTGGATGAATTATTACCTGAAGTAGAAGGACATAAGTTGCCGGTATATTACGGCGGGCCGGTACAAATGAATACTATCCATTTTTTACACTGTTACCCGGCTCAAATACCAGGCGGTGTAGAGGTGGTGAAAGACGTTTTCTGGGGCGGCGATTTCGACGCCGTGCTCAACCTTATTAACAGCGGACAAGCAGATGCAAGTCGCATACGGTTTTTTATAGGTTACTCGGGCTGGAGCAATGGCCAGTTAGGTATTGAATTGGGAGAAAAAACCTGGTTAACAACCGAAGCTACGGGACCACTTATTTTTCACAACCAGGCGGAAGAAATTTGGAAAGACGCATTAAAACACATGGGCGGAGAATTTGAAATGATGATTAATTTTCCGATAGATCCGCAATTGAACTAAAACCACCTCCTGATAATAGAAGACCCTTTTTGAAGGGTTATGCCGTTATAAGAAAGGGGAAAAACAGGTGAAGACAAGCTTGCTCCAGGGTTGACAAAAACCCTTGAAAAGGGGTTAGCCGCCATTATTTTTTTAAAGTAAACAAAAAAAGCTCCCGGGTAAAGGAGAGCTTTTCTTTTATTTATAAAGCTTTTCTTTTTTATTCTATTGCTATAGCACCTTCTACCAGTACCGTTACTTTATTGTTCAGCACTTCTACAAAGCCGCCTTTAATTTCGTAATGTGCAGCATGCGCCTGTTTATCGCGAAGCACTTTTATACGTCCCGCTTTTAGCGCACTTACCAGCGGCGCATGTTTATCCAAAACTTCAAAAGAACCGCTGATGCCTGGCATTTGCACGCCAAACACATCGCCACTAAACAATTTTTTTTCCGGTGTTAATATTTCTAAAGTCATAAACCCAAATATGATAATAAGCTAATTGGCAAATGTATTAATTACCCTTGCGCCTGCGCCATCATTTTTTTACCTTTTTCAATCGCATCATCAATAGAACCAACAAGGTTAAACGAAGCTTCGGGATAATCGTCCACTTCGCCATCCATAATCATATTAAAGCCGCGAATGGTTTCTTCAATAGGTACCAACACACCTTTTAAACCGGTAAACGCTTCGGCAACGTGGAAAGGCTGCGATAAGAAACGCTGCACTTTACGGGCACGGCTTACTACCAGTTTGTCTTCGTCGCTTAATTCATCTAAACCTAAAATGGCAATGATATCCTGTAATTCTTTATAGCGTTGTAAAATTAATTTTACACGGTTGGCGCAATCGTAATGCACATCGCCTACAATCTTCGGTGTTAATATCCGTGATGTAGAATCTAATGGATCTACGGCAGGATAAATACCTAAATCGGCAATCTTACGGCTTAATACCGTTG